>DATNQS010000563.1:0-2467 GCA_036703925.1 Candidatus Sericytochromatia bacterium | reverse complement strand
CGACTTTGGCTGTATGTCATACTCTTCGACGCCCTGATACTCTGCCCAGCCATCGCCTAAGTCCTTTGCAGGCTGGGGATAAACCGTCAGACACTCTAGCTCGGCAGTGCGACGATGAACGACAGCAGCAGCTTCTGGCGGCAGTTGCCCAATCACTGCAACCCCACCCTGCTTAAGGATGCCTGCTTTTTCCCAGGCAATATCTGCCAGCGTGGGACCCAGTCGTTGCCAGTGTTCGCGGCTAAGGGAAGTGATGACGCTGACGAGGGCGCGATCGCACACATTCGTTGCATCCAGTCGTCCGCCCAGCCCAACCTCCATCACAGCAATATCGACGTGCTGTTGCGCGAAGTAAAGCCACGCAGCGGCAGTAAAGACTTCAAACTGAGTGGGGGACGGCTCCAATGACTGAGCGGCTGCAATCACCTGCTGAAGGACGTGTTCTAGATCGCTGGTAGCGATCGGCTGTTCGTTGAGACAAATGCGTTCTTGCCATCTGATCAGGTGGGGGGAGGTGTAGCGTCCCACGCGATAGCCTGCTTCTGTCAACACAGCCGAGAGATAGGCGCAAACGGAGCCTTTGCCATTGCTTCCTGCCACATGGACGATCGGCACTTGCTTCTGAGGATTGCCAAGCGCTGCTAAAAGCTGCTGGATCGATTCCAGCCCCAGTCGCACTCCAAAGCGGGCGAATGTTTGTAGGGTTGCGTCAATATCCAAAATCTCTGCGCTCTCTGCGTCTCTGCGGTTTCTTCAACTATCTTAGGCACCCTTAACACGCATGAACGCAAGATCCCCGGCTTCTTGAAGAAGTCGGGGATCTAAACAGCCAATCACAGCGATTATTTTGGATCGACGATCGCGCCCATAAACAAGACAGTCCCGGTTTTGTTATCGCGGATGGCACAGAAGAAAGGGCGATCGACGTTCATTTGAAATGGCTGGCTTGTCGGCATGGAGGTTGTGACGATGCCGATCGACGTCGCTGCTGCCGCTTCGGTGCCTTCTTCGTTTACCTCGACAAAGGTTTTGTGCTTTACCTGATCAATTTTGGTGGACGCAGTACTCAGCTCATCAAAGGTGGCCTTGTTGGCATCAAAGGCGATCGACATTCCCAAAGTGGACAGCGTTTTTTTCAAGGCTACATCATATTCCAGCTTGAAGCGGGGTACTTGCACCGAGCCTGGTTGCGTGCGAAAGCGCCCCATCCACTGCTGCCAGTTCTCAGCCGTCAGGGTTTTGGTGAAGCGAGACAGGTTGGATACTTTCTTGGGCAGAAAGAGATACATACTGACGCGCTGGTTGCCGTAGGGGAGGCTCACTGCCTGAAACTGGTTAGTTTCGTAATACTTGTAGCTGCCAGTCTGCGCCATCATGGGGTGACTTTTCGGGCGACCGTTTGACAGGTAAAAAGGTTTGTTAGCGGTTTCACTCTTGTCAAACGCTTTTGTCCAGTTGCCTTTGAAGTAGATGGCGTTAATCAAAAACATGACGTCATCAGGCTTCAGACCGTCCACAATTTGACTGATCTTGCCACGAGTGTTTTCTTTCACCCAGTTGTTAATCGTTGCCGTAGACTCGGGGGCTGCAAAGTCTAGCTCTGTGATCTGTGCGCCGTAAAAGTCTCGGTTGCGTTGGATAAAAGCTGGCTTGAAGGGGGTGCCCTGCCGGGCCCAGAGTGAGTTGGCGATCGCCAGCTGCACGCCACTATCAGGGTTCTCTAGCATTTTCTTGAGGTCAGCGTTTGCTCGGTTAAGCTGGCTCAAGCTCATGCCCTGAAGCTCCAGGGTTTTTGCCATTTGCTGTTGGGTGGCTCCGCTAGCACCGTTGTAGGTCATGGCAAGGGCGATCGCCACGCTCGACGGCGACACAAACACATTTTTCTTGCCGTCCTGCTTCAGCACCTCTGAAAACAACTTAAACCCAAACTTGGTATTTGCAGTGACAAGCTTCGGATTAACGGCTGAGGGCTTTTGCACTGCTACCTGCTGCGGTGGTTGGGTCGGCTGAGGGGCAGTTGCCGAATTTACGTTCGTCCCATGCAAACACCCCATCAAGCCCAGCAGCAGAAAACTGCCGATCGTCCCTACCCCTGTCCGCCGTAACTTACGATGACCCATTTTCCCGCTCCTGACCAAACGCTGCATGCTGCTCTTTACATCTCAACAATGCCACGTTCGGGATGGAAGGGCGCGATCGTTGCAGATTCGGTAACTGCAACAGGAAAAGTTATCAAATAGATTCTCGAAAATAACTATGAGTTATTTTTTACAGATTGATTGAGAGCCGAGGATCTGTACAGCTAAGAGCCACAAGCTTTTTGCAAGATAGAAGCATCTACAGTATCGACTTTGACTGGTTCCCAGGCTGTAGTTTCCTTAAAGACTTGCATAGACTGATCCTCAAAAAGAGCAACTAGCTGCTTCACTCTAGACTTCTTCTCTTTACAGGCATATTCCCGCGTAAC
>DATNQS010000562.1:0-2099 GCA_036703925.1 Candidatus Sericytochromatia bacterium | reverse complement strand
CGGTACGACAACGTTAGGGGGCATCTGTTTTCCACTCACGTCGCTTGTGTTGACCGTTCGATGCTTTCATTTAGCGGAAGGGGCATTGTATATGAGGCTCAAAGTTGTTCAAAACACTACATTCAAGCAATCGACTGCTGATGCTGCAAAGCTACCTGCAAAAGATCAGGTGTCTCTAGCAGCAGGAAAGGTTTTTGAGTTGAGTTCCTGGAAATTTGTTGAGAAAGACCATCTCAAGGTCGCAATCTTAGGTGAGGTTCTGGGCGATCCACCCCGCAATACCTGGCACACCTATGGGTATCATGTGCAGTTAATCGACAGCAAGGGCAAAGTGGTTTACAGTAAGCCCCAGCCTGCACCCGCGCCACCACCAGGCGCACTGCCAAAAAGCAAGAATCTCAACATTCCGTATAAAAACCAGCTTGACAATGCCGTTAACCCAACCGGAGCCTGCAACGTCACTAGCTTTGCGATGGTGATGGCATACTTCCGCATTAAGCAGCGCACCAGCGCCGCCCAGTATGAGGACGAGCTGTATCGTTATATGGATGGTAATGGCTTGAGCCGTCACGAGCCAGACGATCTGGCGAGGATGGCAAGAGCGTATGGCATTGAGAATAACCTGACCCTGCGAGGTAGTTTGGCAGATATTCGCAAGGCGATCGCCGAAGGTCGTCCCTGCATTATCCACGGTTACTTCACTAGCTTTGGTCATATTGTGGTCGTGCGTGGCTACAACCAGAGCGGCTTCTACGTCAATGATCCCTATGGCGAGTGGACAGCCTCTGGCTACCTCACCGATCGCTCTGGGCAGAACCTCTTTTATTCCAACAGCCTGATTCAAAGCAAATGTAGCCCCGAAGGTTCCAACTATATTTGGCTACACCGTTTGTCTAAGGCTTAGGGTTTGTAAAAAAGCAGCTATTGGTTTAGGTGAGTGGTCAGCGGTTAGTGAAAAAACCGACGCTGGTCGCTGAAAGCTGATCGCTAATGACGAAATAACTCTTTAGCCATCAATCAACTTTGCCATCAATCAACGCGATGGCTTGGCGATCGGTAATTGCAGTCGTGCTACCAGCTTTGCCAAATGCGGTTCAAAGCGCTGGAAGGCTTCGAGCGTCTTGAACTTGCCTGTCTCTGAGGCAGCATCAAACGTAGTTGTGATGATATACAGCGTGGCACCATCAAAGGCGACATAGCCAACGCGCTGTTCGTGGATATCATTATCTTGCTTGATGCCTGAAAAGCCGTAGCGGAGTCCTTTTAGCTTGCCAAGCGACACTTGTACAGGCGGCTGAGAGGCAAAGGTAATGCTGTCACCGTATGCAGTCTTGCGATCGTCTTTAAAGAAGGCGTAGTAGTCTTCGACCCAGGCTTTAAGGGCGATCGCCACCTGCTTGCGATACTTGGGAGCAGCGTAGTTTGCCTTGGCTGGAATGCCTGCCTCTTTCAGCTTTTGCCTCAAATCAGGTCGGCTGCTAATAAGGTATGTCCCCAGTTCTACTGTACCGACTAGAGTCTGTCGATCATACACACAGAGCATCGGCGCTTTGCTACTGCGATCGCACGGTGCAACCCGCCACGGTGAGGGTGGTTGAGCCTTGCCCAACACCCGCGTCCACACACTTACCTCACGCAAACTGGCAGGCAGCATCGGCTTGACGGGATCAGCCGCCAGCAAACGATCGGCAAAGACGGGTTTGCTACTAAGGGAAACGGCAGCCAGAGCGATCACCAAACAGCTAAAGCACAGGCTTCTCACAAGCAATCTCGTCATGACCAGTAACGCAAAACTAGAGGACTTCAAATTAGGATCATACGTTGGTTTCTGAGTACATCAGGAGAAAGGCTAAGGGGTGAAGGCTAAAAGTTGTGAGTGCTAAAGCGAGTAAGGACATCTACAAGCTGCTCCAGCACCTTTAATAGTCACGGCTGGGTTTTGTTGTCCTTAAACTCGATGACGGTTTTTTCGACTTTTGGCGTTGCTGAAAGGGTAATGAATTAAGCCGGCAACGGAACTGTCCGATACTTCAAATAGTGAAGCAGTAAACGCAGGGAACATTTGAGCATCTCAACCGATTTGGAGTAGCACAAAGTCT
>DATNQS010000561.1:0-1613 GCA_036703925.1 Candidatus Sericytochromatia bacterium | reverse complement strand
AGGGGTATCCAACTCCAGTTTGAGGCTGGTTAGCGCCCGTTGACGGCTTAATGCCAATTCATCCTCTGGAAAGCTGGCGTTTTGCAGCACATCGCTCAACACTTGTAGCAGCGTTGGCAGATCGGCTGATAGAGCATTACCGCTGATTGACACGCCTTCGCGATTGGCATTAAAACCCAAACTGGCTCCCCGATTTTCGAGCGTTTTGGCGATCGCCAGCGCATTCTTTGTTTTCGTGCCGTTCATCAGGTTAGCAGCCGTCAAGCTTGCCAAACCGGCAGTCTCTGCCTTGTCAAAAGCACTACCCGCTTTAACATAGCCGCTGAGAGTGACCGTTGGCGTGCTGCGATCGGGCAGCAGCAGCACGTTCAGCCCATTCGCGAGGGTGAGTTTTTCGGGCAATGTCTGCGCTACCTGCTGAGCGCTGGCAGTCGGCTTCGGCAAATACTTAGCAAGTTCTGCTGGATCAACGGGGGCACCAGGGCTAAAGTTTTCCATCGTCTGCGAAGGATTGCTGGCGCTGGTGCCTGGTTTACCATCCAACTGTGTGGGTTCAAAAAAGCCAACGGTACGGTTTGCTGGCGTGAGGTAAGTGGTTGCAACCCGTTGCACATCCGCAGGCGTAACAGTGGCGATCGCAGCTTGCAGGCGATCGCTAAATTGGTAGTCGCCCGTACTGGTCTGATCGTCACCTAACTGCTGTGCCTGACTGGTAATGTCACGATTCCGCAGGGCGATCGACGCTCGTAACTGTGTTTTTGCCCGTTCTAATTCTTCTTGGCTAACGGGCTGAGCGCGTAGAGCAGCCAACGTTTTTTGGAGTACATCATCAATCTGCGCTAGCTCCTTGCCTGGAGCCGCAGTGACGGAGAGTTCGTACCAGCCAGCACCAATCAAATTCGCTGCATAGCCGCCTGCATCACTTGCGAGACCAGACTCAACGAGTGACTGATAGAGCCGCGAACTACGTCCCCCAGTCAAAACATAGTCCATCACCTGCAACGCTGGGACATCAGGATGCTGAACGTTGGGCAGGGGGTAGACCGCATTCAGCAATGCCGCGCTGCCCGATTCTCGCAGAACGATGGGAGCCTTCTTAGTAGCGCTAGGCGATACCTTTGGCTGCGGTGAATCTAGATCAGGCAACACGCCTGTACCCTTAGGTACAGTACCAAACGTCTCTTTCACCGCTGCTAGAGTGTCATCGGTCTGAAAATTGCCAACTACGACTAGCGTTGCATTGTCAGGTCTATAGAACTTACGGTAATAAGCGCGCACTTGCTCCACAGTAAATGCCTGTACGTCTGCCTTTGTACCGCCAACAGACAGGCCATAAGGACTTTCTGGAAAGGCAGCTTTCATCACCGATCGTCCCAGACGATAGCCAGGATTGTTCTCATACCCTTGCAGTTCTGAAATTACTACCCGCTTTTCGCTGGTAAGCTGTTGCTCATCAATAAGTGCATTCTGCATCCGGTCTGCTTCCAGTACCAGCAGAGCCTTTAGCTTGTCTTGCTCAACCGTGCCAAAGTAGGCAGTCTGATCGTAGCTAGTGAAAGCATTTGACTCGCTGCCCAACGCGCTGAAAAAGCGCCCAAACTGGATGGGACGCG
>DATNQS010000560.1:0-2719 GCA_036703925.1 Candidatus Sericytochromatia bacterium | reverse complement strand
CTCGATCGCGGACGGCTGATGACGGCTCAGGTCAAAGGCTTGGAACGGTTTGACTGGGGTTTGAATGCGGCACTAGCGCTGGCGCTGGCAGGTTTGAACCGAGGCGATCGGGTTGGCATAGGCGTGTTCGATCGCCAGATGCACCTCTGGATGCCGCCTGAACGCGGACAAACCCAACTCCCCAAGCTGATCGAGCGGCTAACCCCAATTCATCCCGTTTTGTTAGAGCCAGACTACATGGGAGCCGTTACAACCGTTGCCACCCGTCAAACTCGTCGGGCGCTGGTTGTACTGATTACTGAAGTCATTGATGCGACAGCTTCTATGGAACTGCTGGCAGCAATGGGACGACTTGCCCCACGTCATCTGCCCTTCTGCGTAACGCTGCGCGATCCTCAGGTCGATCGACAGGCAAATACGTTTACCACTGCAATTCCCGACACCTACACTCGTGCGGTCGCGCTCGATCTGCTGTCGCAACGTCAGTTAGCGCTGGCAAAACTTAGGCAAAAAGGTGTGCTGGTGCTGGATGCGCCTGCCGATCAAGTCAGTGAGCAACTAGTCGATCGCTATCTCCGACTCAAAGCCCGTAGTCAACTTTAGAGCTATTAAAATACCCCCCAACTTAGTTAAAAGCTGGAGGGGCTTACGTATAGAAGTATTGATAACTGACCTTGAAACTATTCAACTCTAAGCCATGGCCTCGTACCTTAGGCTAATTTTCCATTAAGAAAGAATGAAAAGTTAGTGAAGCTTGAGCAGCTTTTAGCAGTAGCAATCGTCAGATTAGCTAGGGCAGGGTGTAGGGGTAGAACGGTTGGCTAGAGACAATGCCCCACAAACCCTTTAATGCCAATGGTTTTAACTCTAGTGGCGATCGCTACAGGTACAGAAATCGGATTTGGCTTAACACAGCGGCGGTGAGTGGCTGCCTCTCATAAAAATTCGTATCCTTGCTGCTCTTCACCTCAGACATTGGGGCGGTATAATTGGCTCGACCGTTGCAAAAGTTAACCTCAGTTAGGGCTGTTCAGGCTGCTTTTAACCTTAGGCTGCTTTTCATCAAGGACTTTTTATTAGAGTGTTCCAAAAGCTTTTATTACCAATGCCGCAACGAACGTCGCCTAAAAATAACACTCCAGGTCTGAGTCTGGCATTCCTGCTCGCAATGCTTACCGCTTTTGAACCGCTGATGGTGATGCAACCAGCCTTTGCCCAAACCCCGACACCGTCCTTCTCACCGCCAAATGTGGTTCCTAGCGGTACAACGATTAAGGTTGATGGCTCCAGCAGCATGGCGACGATTAACCAGGCACTCAAAAAAGTTTATGAAGAGAAGTATGCTGGCACCAGCGTGACGTTGGCGGAGGAAGGCAGCGATGCAGCACTCAAAGCCTTACGAGAAGACAAGATTGACCTGGCGGCGATCGGTCGTCCGTTGACACCAGAAGAGCAAGAGCAGGGGCTAGTGGCTACTCCGATCGCGCGGCAAAAGATAGCCCTCATTGTGAGTCCTGGTAATCCCTTTGTGGGGGACATTACGTTTGATAAGTTTGCCAAGATTTTTCGAGGCGAGATCAAGAATTGGTCTGAGCTGGGCGGATCTCCGGGTGTGATTCGGTTTGTCGATCGCCCTGCTTCAAGTGACACGCGACAGGCATTTCGCTCTTACCCAGTTTTTCAGAAAGCACCCTTTAAAGCAGGCGAGACGACGCAGCAAACTGCTAAAGACAGCACGGATGAAGTGGTTCAGGAATTAGGAACAGATGGCATTGGCTATGCGATGGCTAATCAAGTGTTTGACCGGAAGGATGTTCGCATCATCCCGATGCACGGCACCTTTCCCGCTGATCCACGCTATCCCTTTTCGCAGCCATTGGCATACATTTATAAAGGGGCTCCCAGCCCTGCCATCGCCTCTTTCCTTGCCGTTGCCACTGCACCAGAGAGCCAATCAATTATTGAAACGGCATTAACACTGGGCATAGTAGCAACGGCAGCCACAAGTTCTGCCCCTGTGAGTCCCTCCGTATCTGTAGTCGCCAGTCCCGTAGATCCTAGTCCAGCAGCAAGCGCTACGGCTGCGCCGGAGGTGGTTGCCGCTCAGCCAGAGGCTACAACGGAAACGGGCGGTGGGTTTCCCTGGTGGCTGTTGTTGATTCCACTCCTAGGCGCATTGCTCTGGTTTTGGTTTAAAGGTCGTCGCGCCGAAACTACATCCGATGAGCCGCCAACGGCTGTTGATTTCCCAACCTCGCTACCTGTTCCAGTCACTCCACCGTCAGAAGCGCCAGCGAATGGACTGTCTGCTGGCGATGCTGCGATCGTCGGTAGAGCCTATTTAGCTGCTGGAGCAGGAGCCGCAGGACTGGCAGACGAAGCAACCATTGATCAAAGTGCTGCGATCGATCCCCCCACCGTCATTGAGCCACCCACTACAGACCCGTCTCTTGGAGCAGTCCCTTCAACAGATACACCTTCAGAAACCGCTATATCGGCTGACTTGCCTGCTAGGGGCGATGCTCCAGGTGTAGAAATTCCAGGTGCAGAAATCTTAGCGGCGGGTAGCGCACTGGCAGCGGGAGTCGGGGCAGCAGCCCTTGCTGGAGCCAATGGTGAGACGATGGCTCAGAGCAGAATTACCCTTACTCCCCTTGAGCAGACGGCAAGCAATGAAACCGATGCTACCAACCCTCTAGCCTATGCCGAGTGGGATGCT
>DATNQS010000559.1:0-10514 GCA_036703925.1 Candidatus Sericytochromatia bacterium | reverse complement strand
AGGTGAGGTGGTTGTACCAGCGCTGCCAGGTGAAGTACCACCCGATTGGGCAGAAGCAGAGAGTGCAAGGGGAAGCGTACCAAGGCTGACGGTTACAGCACCGACCAGAGCGGCTTTAGTTAAGTCTGAAAGTTTCATCATTGTGGTTCCTTGTTATGCGTTAATTCGTGTGGACGGTTGACTAATACGAGCGATCGCAGCATCAGCAAGAGGCGCTAGGACGAGACGATCGCTCAACAGACTATCCTTTAAGAGAATAGTGATGTAAAGTCACATCGACCTCTAGCAAAATAGGCAGATTGAGCAAATTGAAGTGTAGATTTCTGAGAGATCAGGCTGTAGTCGAACACTTATTGTTCAATGTTCGACTACAAAATCCATTGCGGCGATCGCCTATTTAACTAGATGCAAAACATTGCGAACGACACTGTAGCCAGCCCAGTCCCAGAGCAGGTAGGCAGTGAAGCCGATCATAGCCAACCGTCCATTCCACAGCTCTTGCTGTGCATTCCAGCCAAAGTACCACGCGTTACGATCGACCCCGTTATATTCAGGCGATTCTAAAGGTAATGTACTGGGCTTAGTTGTAATAGGAGCTGCCATTCTTTTTGTCCTCAAATAAGTGGGCTTCGATAATGAGATTCAGTTGTGGAAGTAGAATTGCATGATGCAAGCGTTAGGAACGCAATTGAACAACCTGGTGCTTAACTATGCTGTTGGTGTGCCTGCACTTTTGTTCATTGCTGCTGGTTTAACAAACCCAAAGTAAGCTGCCGCCGCCGCAGTCACAGCATTTAACCAGACGTTGTTGCCATAGATCGGCATCGTGCCAAAGAGAGTGTTTGCACCAGGAAAGAGACCTAGAAGCGCTTCGCCAAAATAAAGCACTGCAAAAATTTGGTTGAAGGTAATAGAGCCAACCAAGCTGGTAGAAGCAGCAATGCCCCAAAGACCGACCAAAATCCTGATAGCGTTATGGAGGTAGTTGGTGGGAAACAGCCCTAAGAGATAGCCAAAGCCCATTGTGGAGACAACATCTTCAGGCACAGAAACAAAATTGGGTAGAAAGCCAATCACGCCCATTAGCAGAAACATAATGCCTAGAACGAGGGCGGTAATACGGATTGGTCCTTCAGTAGAGGGGGTTTGCATAGCGTCTTTAACTCCTGACAGTGGTTCTTTCTAAGTATCTTCAAACGTTTAACCAGCAGCTATCAAGCCTGGGTTGAAGGCACGGCACGAAGGGTGCAGGTGCTTAAAGCGTTAAGGGATTTCGATGGGCAAGCGATCGAGCGTTTTCCAAACATTCGCCTTGCTTCCATGCTCCTATTCAAGTGCATGTTTAGTTTCTTAACGTCTTCCCTCTAGTGAAGATCTGTTAAAAATAATTATGCCCTTGGTCGTAATTTGGTATAGAGCTTGTTGGTAAGCAATATTACATCGATCGCTATAGTCATACCGATTCAAAAAATGCTGACTACAGATTTCCGCGCTTGCTCCCCCTCAATTCCCCTTCATAAGGGGAAGCCGCAGGCAGGGCGATCCTAATTTATAGCATGTTAAAAGGAATTGGTATCAGACTGGTAACGACAGAGTATGAGGGCTTCAGCGCAAGCGCTCAACTGGATGGTGGAATGTCTCAATGCCAACGTCTGCACATTCATATAGCAGTCCCAGATCATTCGTGAAAATGAAGGGCTTTGTGAGAAAGGTTTCCTTCGGAAACTCTTTTCACAATCCAAATAGGATTGCTATAGCAACCGCAGTAAAAGCGATCGGTAGCGGTTTAGCACTTGAAACGCAGAGTTTACGTAATGCAACCTGATTAACCTTGACCAAGCTTGACGGCAACCATGCTCTGCCTTACGGCTTATTTCAGCTCAATCACTCTTAAGAACTATAAGCCATGAAGATAACGTGTTTCTATCAAAACAACTGAGCTTTTCTCCTTAACCTCCTTAGCCTATAGAGCAACGACTTAAGAGGTGACGATTGTCCTTTTCCGATTGTTTTAGATCCACTTTGCAGAACGCTTTAAACTACTTATGAGGTCAGCAATACAAAAGATATTAGTCTCAGGCTAGTACCCAAAAGCCTGGAATCTGAGCATACTATCGTTATTAGTTAGGGGATAAGCATCCTTCCTATCCTCCCCATCTAGTGCCTTTCCTACTACTTTTGATAGAGAGTGTGTTTTTTGCTACTTTCGTCCTTCATAAAAGTTCTGTCGTGAAACAGATGAAGGCGGAAGACATCTTTTTACACACTAATAGGTTGCTTCCTATCTGAATATTATATGGAGACTTTCTATAGCCACTCATACCGAGTCTCTCAGGTAAGGAATAGTTTTTGGTAAAGTAATGAATAAGAGAAAGCTTTTTTTGTGGGGAAGTGAAAACATTTCAGGATAAAGCTGCTGCCAAATTAAGCACATTCTCTTTAACTGTTATTCAATTGCTGGCTGTTGGAGTACTTAAGGGAGACTTTCCTTCTTCACTGAGGGAGGGGAAGTAGAGATATGAGTGATGAAGGTATGTCTCTAAACAATATTTTGCTAACAGAGGCGTTGTCGTCACGATCGCCCCGCCAACTAAACCTACAGGCTGAGATTCAAATACTGCGATCGCTGGGGCAACATCTTACACAGCCACCTCACATACTCTTGAATCATTTTGCTGAGATTGCAAAAGATCTTTGTCACGCAGGAACAGCCGGAGTGAGTCTGCTGGAGGCGACTTCAGAGGGACAAGTTATCCGCTGGGCTGCCGTTGCTGGAGCCTACGATCAGTCTGAAGGATGTAGCTTTCCCCTTGACGACAGCACTTGCGGTATTTGCCTAAAGTTGGGGAGCGCTCAACTGTTTTCTCGTCCAGAACGTTATTTCACTGCCAGGCAAGCGATTACACCGTGGGCTGTTGAAGAGTTAGTAGTGCCACTCCTGTTAGAAGAGGAAGCAGTTGGCACCATCTGGATTGCGACCCATGATGCGCAGCGGCAGTTCGATCGTGAAGATGCACAGGTCTTAACCAATCTGGCGGCGTTTCTTGCTGTGGCGTTGTCAAGTGCTCAAACTCGACAAATTGCTGAAGAGCGACAAAGAGCTTTACATGCAAGTGAATCGCGGGTGCAAACGCTGGTGAGAAATATGCCTGGGATGGTGTATCGCTATCACGGTAATACTGACACCTTTAGCTACGTCAGTTCCGCATCCCGTGAGCTTTTTGAATTAGAGCCAGAAGCGATTCTTCAAGATGCAAATGCCCTCTGGTCATTGTTTCACCCAGATGAAGCACTGTCTTTACGAACTTCCATTGCCTGTGCTGTTCGAGATTCACTACCCTGGCGGTGGGAAGGGCGTATGACAACGCCATCGGGTCAATTGAAGTGGATTCAGGGTAGTTCTCGCCCAGAAAGCACCAGTGAGGGGCTAGTTTGGGATGGCTTTTTGATCGATATTAGCGATCGCAAACGGGGTGAAGCCGAGCGCCAACAGTCAGAAAACGCACTGCGCGAGCAGAAAACTCGTCTGCGTTTGATTATTGAGAGTGCGAAAGACTATGCCATCTTCACCCTCGATCTCCAGGGAAACATTACCAGTTGGAACTCAGGCGCCCAACGCATACTGGGCTACGAAGAAGCCGAGATTGTTGGGCAGACTGGACGCCTCATCTTTACGCCTGAAGATGCCGCGCTAGGAGAACATGAAAAAGAACTAAGGATTGCTCTGGCTCACGGGCGAAAAGAAAACGAGCGGTGGCATCTGCGACGCGATGGAAGCCGTTTTTGGGGCAGTGGGATTGTCATGCCCTTGAACGATGAAGACAGCGAAGTTCGAGGCTTCGTCAAAATTTTGCAGGACAAAACGATTCAGCGGCAGGCAGCGGAAGACCTGCGCCAAAGTGAAGCTCGGCTCCAGCTTGCTCTTAGCGTGGGACGTATGGGCAGTTGGGATTGGGACTTGCAAACTAATACCGTCACCTGGTCAGAAGGGCATTTTACCCTACTAGGCTTGCAGCCAAATGAGGTTGAACCGAGCTACGAGCTGTGGAAAAGCCACGTTCATCCAGACGATTTGGCAGCGACTGAGGCAGCCTTGCAGCAGGCAATGGAGGCGAAGGTGGAGTATTACCACCAGTTCCGGGTGGTGTGGCCTGATGACTCAATACATTGGCTCGAAGCGAGAGGGCAATATTCCTACGCGACTGATGGGCAGCCGTATCGCATGGCTGGCATCGTGATTGATATTTCCGATCGCAAGCAGGTAGAGCACGAACGAGAGCAATTACTTGAAAATGAGCAGGCAGCACGGGAGGCAGCCGAAACCGCTAATCGGATTAAGGATGAGTTTTTGGCAGTGTTGTCGCATGAGCTGCGATCGCCCCTCAATCCCATCTTGGGCTGGGTTGGCTTACTCCGTAATGGCAGGCTTGATGCTGTGCAGTCGTCTCAGGCATTAGAAACGATCGAGCGTAATGCCAGATTACAGGTGCAACTCATTGAAGATTTGTTAGACATCTCTCGAATTCTGCGCGGCAAACTCAGCTTAAATCAGATTCCTATCAATTTGGTAGCCACCATTGAAGCGGCTATGGAAACCGTGCGGCTGGCAGCACAGGCTAAAGGCGTTGCCTTGAACTTTGTACTTGCAACTGAGAGCGAAAGGGACAACGAGCCGCAAAATACTAGAGCGCAAACCTTTTTCTCTTCTCACTTCTCTAACCGTTCATCCATCAAGGTTTTAGGAGATTCTGTACGCCTTCAGCAAGTCATGTGGAATTTGCTGTCTAACGGCGTTAAGTTTACACCTGAGGGCGGTCAAGTAGAAATCCGGTTGGAGCAAGTTGGGGGTCAAAAAGCGGAAGTGCTGAGCGGCGATCGCTCGTCTCAAGCGTTACTCTCTTCTGCATACTCTCCAGCCTTTGCTCAAATTACTGTCAGCGATACGGGTAGAGGGATTCCAGCCGCTTTCCTGCCGTATGTCTTTGAGTCGTTTCGGCAAGCCGACAGCACAACAACCCGTACATTTGGCGGGTTAGGGTTAGGGTTAGCGATCGTCCGTCAACTGGTCGAACTGCACGGCGGCTCAGTGTATGCAGACAGCTCCGGTGAAGGGCAGGGAGCCGTGTTTACAGTCAGGCTACCACTGCTAAGGGAGAATAGCGGGACGAAGGTTGAAAACAATCCTGCGCGCTTTATGCCTCACGCCTCATGCCTGACTGGTATGCAAGTGCTGGTGGTGGACGATGAACCAGACACAAGAGACTTTATCGCTTTCATGTTGGAGCAAAATGGTGCCATTGTGACCTCGGTGCCATCCGCAAGCCATGCTCTCGAAGCGATTTCCCAAATAAAACCAGACGTGCTAATCAGCGATATCGGTATGCCCGAAATGGATGGGTATAACCTCATCAGGCAAATTCGCTCAATGGTGAAAGGGAAGCAAGTGCTGGCGATCGCGCTCACTGCCTATGCCGGAGAAGTCGATCGACAGCAGGCGATCGCGGCAGGGTTTCAGGAACATGTGACCAAACCAGTCGCACCAGACACCTTGATCCAGATCATTCAACAACAGTTAAACCAACCGCTTGATGGCGACTGAAGCACATCCTCATAACACTTCTGGTGAGTGAAGTTGAAGCACGATGCACCTAAACGGGACACAGACGATATAGAAGTTTCATCAACTGCTCACCATGTTCGAGATAGGTGATGTAGTCGTATGCGCCAATCTGAATATCTTGACCTTCCAGATCTTCCCCATACTCTTCTGCCATCACCACAATGAAGGTATTGAGAGAATGTTCTGCACTCTGCTGACGGATTAAGCGACCGCCATCAACTAGTTGGTCGATCGATTGCCCCACCTGGTTAATCAAAATTATGTCAATCTTTAGCGCACCTTCTCTGACTCGCTCGATCGCATCTTTGGCATCCAGTGACACAATGGCACGGTAACCCCATCGCTGTACATTGTGTACCAGGGTTGGTCGTACCTCATCATCTGATTCAACAACTAGAATCACTGGAAGGTGTCGATCGTCACTCATCTTTTGCTAGCTCCTCCTAAAAAATTATTAGTCAAGGATTTAGAGCCTGCTCCCAAAGCGATCTTGCACCGTAGCAATTTAACACCACGTGCAGCTACTCTTCTTCCTCTCTTTGTTCGCTTCCCAAAGGAGAAGAGCTTCCAGATTTATTCTGGTTTAGCCGTTGCGATTGATCGATCGCTAGAGTAAGGGCAGCTAAAGAGCACTTCACAAACGTTACCCCTCATCTACTTCAAACACCTAGTGCCAATTGCACAGACTCCTGTTGGACAAGGCGTTGGGCAACAGGCGATAATGTTATCCTTTTGAGGAAAGTCTAGGTATCTCTCCAAGTAAGCGATCGTACTCGTCTTTAACCGTCTTAAAACACTCGCACGCAGAGGCTTCTAGCCCCGGCAGATCAAGGATTTCGACGATGCCACGACGGTATCGAATGAGACCAGCGTCCTGAAATTTTTGGGCTGTTTGGGTAACACCCGAACGACGCACACCGATCATTTGGGCAATGAATTCCTGGGTCAGCTTGAGAGTCGGCTGTTCCATACGGTCTTGCACCTCTAGCAGCCAGCGAGCAAAACGTTGCTCCAGCTTATGAAGACTGTTACAGGCAGTCGTCTGCGAAATTTGAGCAATAAATGCTTGAGTATAGAGCAGCATTACAGCGCGCATTTCCTTATTGGTATCAAATTCATCCAACAACACCTTTGCATCCAGTCTTAGAGCGCTGCCTGCAATCTGCACAATATAAGTAGTCTGAGTAGTCTCTCTGCCACCCATAAAGGCATTGATACCAATCACTTCTCGCTTACCGACAATACCCGTTTCAGCCGTATCCCCATTCATCATGCTCAGGGTGATCGAGAGCGCACAATCGAGCGGAAAATAAAGTTCGGCGATCGGCGCATCCGGTTCGTGAATACGCTGCCCCCGTTCCAGATGAACCAACTTCAGATGAGGATCAAGCTTCTCGTATAGTGTACGGGGTAAGGCATTAAGTAAGTGGTTTTGAAGTGCCATATATAACCTTTCATCCAAGAGAGGAGACTACATCAAGTTTTAGGTGAATAAGCTACGGCTTCAGTGAGGGTGCAAAGATGTAGTTTATGCAAGTAAAAACGGCTGCAATACAAAAAATAACTATTGGTACAGTCACGACATGGGAGCAGCTCAACACAGTTTAAGCGCCCTTGTACCTCTCTTATTTTTAGCGCACGACACAATAATGTGAGAACAGCGACCAGGACTGCATACTATCGCTTTTGATGTCCTAGGGACTTAGATTGAGCGATCGCCTGAGGTGAAGCGCGGGCTTGCAGAAACAGATAACTAAAGCGATCGAACCAGGCACCTCGGTTCAGATCATGCAATAACAATTAAATTCTGAGTAATGAATCCTAAATAGCTGCGAAAATAGTAGATGTGGGGTGTCTAACAGGGCATCCTAAGTAGATGCAATTTGGTTGAGTCCCTCATGAAAACCTTCGGTAAATGTCTCGAAGAACAATATCCGTGTGATCTGGCAAGCACAACCAGATTGCAGACAGATTTAGCGTATCCCCGCCCCCAACTTCAACGCTCTCAATGGACTTCCCTCAACGGTACATGGAAGTTCACTTACGATGATGAAGGGCAGTATACGCGCCCTAGTAACATTCCGCTTTGGGATCAGTCTATAGAAGTTCCCTTTGCTCCCGAATCTATCCGTAGTGGTATTCACAATACGGGGTTTCATACTAATTGCTGGTATGAGCGCGAATTTGATGTGATGCCGGGGGGCGATCGCGTTTTACTGCACTTTGGTGCCGTCGATTATCGGGCACGAGTTTGGGTCAATGGACAGTTTATGGCTGACCACGAAGGCGGGCATACTCCTTTTTCAATGGATATTACGGCGGTCTTGCACCCCGAAGGACGCCAAACAGTGACGGTCTGGGCAGAAGATGACCCGCACGACCTGGCAAAACCGAGAGGCAAACAAGACTGGCAGCGAGAACCGCACAGCATCTGGTATCCCCGCACCAGTGGCATTTGGCAAACAGTGTGGCTAGAGCAAGTACCGCAGACCTACATCGAGCGCCTCAAGTGGACACCCCACTTTGACCGTTGGGAGATTGGCTTTGAGGCTTTTGTAGCGGGCAAATCTCAGAAAGAAATGCAGCTGAAGGTGCGGCTAACCGTGGGCAACCAACTGCTGGTTAACGATACCTATGAAGTGCTAAACGGTGAAATTCATCGCCGCATTGCCTTATCTGACCCAGGCATTGACGACTATCGCAACGAACTGCTGTGGAGCCCAGAAAAGCCAACCCTCATTGATGCTGACATTCAGCTTTGGTGTCAGGGGCAGCTTGTTGATGTGGTGCAGTCCTACACCGCAATGCGGACAGTTAGCATCCAGCGCGATCGCTTCATGCTGAACGGGCACCCATACTATCTACGTATGGTGCTAGATCAGGGCTATTGGGAAGATACGCTGATGACCGCTCCCTCCGATGAGGCACTGCGGCGAGACGTAGAGCTTGCCAAGCAGATGGGCTTCAATGGCGTGCGGAAGCACCAGAAGATCGAAGATCCTCGCTTTCTCTATTGGGCAGATGTGCTGGGGCTGATGGTCTGGGAAGAAATGCCCAGCGCCTATCGCTTTACGCCCAAAGCCGTCGAACGGCTCATGAAAGAATGGACAGAGACGATCGAGCGAGATGCCAGCCATCCTTGTATTGTCGTCTGGGTGCCGTTTAACGAATCCTGGGGTGTGCCCGATCTAACAGCAACTCCGGCGCATCAACATTGTGTGCAGGCGCTCTACCATCTCACCAAAACGCTCGACCCAACTCGACCGGTCATTGGCAACGATGGTTGGGAGAGTACAGCTACCGACATCCTGGCAATTCATGACTACGACACCAAGCCACTGCGCTTAGCCAAACGCTATGGTCCTGAAGTGAAGCTATCAGATTTGTTCGATCACCAGCGGCCGGGTGGTCGCGTGCTAACGCTAGATGGCTACCCACACCAGGGGCAGCCGATTATGCTGACAGAGTTTGGTGGCATTGCCTTCACGAAGCCGGAAGCAGACCCCTACACCTGGGGCTACACTCGCTCCCATAATGCTCCAGAGCTGCAACTGCAATACAGTGCGCTGTTACAAACGGTAAATAAGGTGGAAATGTTTAGTGGCTTCTGCTATACACAGTTGACCGACACATTCCAGGAGGCAAATGGGCTGCTTTATATTGATCGCACCCCTAAATTTCCGCTAGAGGCGATCGCATCTGCCACTTTGGGCAGGGGCATTACCAATGAGGACGATACTATCCTTCTAGAATCTGTCAAAGTGGCATGGTCACAAATGGAAGATGTATTCTCAGACGCTCTTAAAGCCAGACGGACGCAAGCTCATCCTGTACAGTCGGCAACCCATTGCGGCGGGGATTACTGCCCCTAGTCCAAGCAATGACCCCGTTCAAGCGAATCCTCACCTGCGTTGGCATCCCCTGCGCGGTGAGTGGGTTGCCTACGCTAGCCATCGACAGGGGCGGACGTTTATGCCGCCCCCTGAATATAATCCGCTGGCTCCGACCAAAGACCCTCAGTTCCCAACTGAACTGCCGCAGGGAAACTATGACATTGCCGTTTTTGCTAATCGCTTTCCCTCGCTAACGCCCTCAGCGGCAGATCCACCCTCAGCCATTGTTGAGACGCTGCCTGCTAACGGAGTTTGTGAAGTCGTTGTGTTTACCCAAGATCCACAAGCATCATTAAGTTCTTTGCCGCTGGATCATCTGGAACTCTTGTTTCAAGTGTGGAGCGATCGTACTCGTGCCATCAGCGAGCATCCCCAAATTCAGTACGTCCTGCCCTTTGAAAATAAAGGCGTTGAAGTCGGTGTAACGCTGCATCATCCTCACGGACAAATCTACGCTTATCCCTTTGTGCCGCCGGTTCCAGCACGGCTGGGCGAGTGCCAGCTTGACTACTACCAGAAGCATCAACGGGGATTACTGCAGGGCTTAATTCAAGACGAAATTTCTGCTCAGCAGCGGGTGTTGTATCAGGATGAGTGGGCGATCGCCTTCGTCCCAGTGTGTGCCCGTTATCCGTATGAAGTGTGGATTGCGCCGATTCAACCCGTTGCTACGTTCATGGATCTGACCGCAGAGCAGCGATCGAGCCTTGCCAAAGCCCTCAAAACCGTGACGCTGAAATATGACGGCTTGTGGAATCGTCCCTTCCCATATTTGATGGCATGGTTTCAGGCTCCGCTGGATGGGCAACCTCATCCCGAATGGCATTTGCACGCTGAGTTTTACCCTCCCTACCGCACGTCAGACAGACTCAAATACCTAGCGGGCACAGAACTTGCTGCCGGGATGTTTGCCAATGATGCGCTACCAGAAGCAAAGGCAAAAGAGCTACAGGCAGTAGTGATCGAGCTAGAGCAGGTAGTGTCGGTTTGAAGGGAGCGAT
>DATNQS010000558.1:0-2910 GCA_036703925.1 Candidatus Sericytochromatia bacterium | reverse complement strand
CGCTCTAGCCGCACCACCCAAAAACTATCTGCAACGGGCACTGGGCCATAGACTGTGCCAATTTGCTCACTACGAAACAGCGCAGCTATGTCGATTGGTAGCGTTGCCAACGGCACTGGACCCACCCAGCCGCTCGTCAAGCGTTCTCGCCCTACAGAATACTGCTGTGCTAGTTGAGCAAAGTCCGCTCCATCGTCGCGTAGTTGAAAATAAAGTTCCTGTGCCAAGGACAAATTAGTGAGCTGAATTAAGGAATATTCCACCTGATCCATCTCAGCTTTACACTGCAAAAACTCTGACTCAACCTGGTCACCAAACCGAAGCTGCTTGAATTTCTGTAGTTGTAATTCCCGCACGACTACAGACTTGAAGTAATCCAGTGTGACTCCTTTAAGTTGGCACCACTGGCTGATAAAACCATCAAAGTCATCGGGTACTGGAACCTCTGTATTGCCAAAGAGGATATGAAATACCTCCTGTTTTGACAAGGGCACGTTCTGAAGCACCTCATCTATCAGGATCTGCCCCACCATTGTTTCCAGAAGCTTATACCGAATCAAAGCCGAAATAATTTGATCGCCATCTAATAAGCGATCGCCAATCTTCAAATAGTTGCTCATAGCAAAAGCTTTACCCTGTATGAACCGCACTTGCTGCAAAGGTGTAAGCAGCGATCGGTTAGCCAGCCATTTACAGCCTCAACAGTGCTGCAAGGCAGCACAAACCATTGTCACAGCCGCACCCATTTATCTAAACCTGAAAGTATCGATCGCCAGTACGCCAAAGCAGCTATGGGCTGAACGGTGCAGACCGACCGTATCAAAAAGCGCAATAGGGAACGGATTATACTCATGCACCGACCCAAACAATAACACAATCATTTGCGTCATCACTTAATTGGAACCAGTTTTCTAACTGTTCTAGTTAAATAAGGAGCGATCCTGCCAATTGGCTCTACACCGTCTCTATAGCTAGCATCAAATAAAACAACGTGCAAGCTGAAAATCAACTAGAACCACTTTTACAGATTAGGTTCCAGTTAATCTATTTCCGGGTTTGCAGTTATAAAAAGCACATTTAGATTGCGGTGCTGCTATTTATATCTGCTAGTCAGGGAAGGCTGGAATGCTCTGCAGACAGGATTAACGTAGTGAAAATAGCTTTGCGATACTACTGAGATGCCTAAGTATAAAATGATCACAAGCTTTGTGAAAAGTTCTGAGAATTCCAGGTTGGCTAAGGCCTTATATTTTCTTTACTCTTGATACAGAGTGGTATTGCACTACTACTAAAGTGCGGGTGCAGAGCTACCAGTTATGTTCATCAACCAGTGCTAGAGGCGCTTTTAATGCCCTCTTAAGCAGTCTGATTCAGCTTTTTCACCAGTTTTTTTCTGCCCTTGCGATCACGCTGTCTCAATGTGGTTAGACAAGCTACATGACACACTACAGCTAGGACGGTGTGTAGAAATCCCCTGGTTTTTAGCACTATGGCAACCTGTAGCAGCGCAAGGGCAAGCAAAAACACATCAGCACATCTGGTATTAGTTCATGTTCGTCAGATAGGCATTGGCATTCTCAGTTCAACGAAAGCAATTTAATCAATTAAGAGGAAATAAGCATGGGTATTAGCGCACAGATTGGGCTAGACGCAATTCTGTCTCTATTGCAAAACAATCCAACCTCACTGTTGGGACAGGCTCAATTCCCAGGTGGTATTAACGCAGCAACTGACCCAGCGGCTGGAATTAATTTTCTTGGGGATGCAGGAGATAACGTTGCCATTACTGGCTCAAGTGGCGATCTTGTGAAGGTAGGCAACGATCTCATGATTGGCGGTGATGGTAACGATTTGCTTGCTTCAGGAGGTGGTAACGACGCGCTGTTTGGTGGCAATGGCAACGATCGACTTCAGGCTGACGATGGAAATGACGTTGTGTTTGGCGACGCGGGTAGCGACGAACTCTTTGGCGGCTTTGGCGACGATATTCTCGCTGGCGGTGTGGGTAGCGATTTGCTTGAAGGACAAGAGGGCACTGATGTCCTGATTGGCGGTGATACGCAAGATCTTATGAGAGGCGGTGAGGGGCAAGATCTCTTTGTGTACGAAGGAGATATGTTTGCCAATGGCACCCCTGCCCTTGCAGGGCAAACGGGCATCAATGTGCTGAATACACCAGACATAATCCTGGACTATACAGTTGGTGAAGACAAATTTGCATTGACTCAAGCGGATTTAGGTCTGGATGCAATTACGTTTCAGAAAGGGCAATCGTCTGAAATTGCGACCGATGGCAATGTCATTGTGCTGACCAATCCCTTTGCTGCGGCTGGAGCGGCTGCACGGGCGATCGCCAACAACCCCAACATCACAGCCGATGAAGGCGCCTTTGTCTACTTCAACTCAACATTAGGGCTGACCCGGCTTGTCTACTCCAAAGACCTCAGCGACGGTGGAGATATCAGCGTTCTTGCTAATTTAGACAACCAGCGTGGCGATGCTGGTCTGGCAAACGTGGCAAACTTTTCGGCAAATGATTTTGCTCTGGTTTAGCCATTGTATCGGGTTTGTGCGTTAGCAAAGATCGATGCGGTGCTGCTGTAACACAGTAGTACAAACCGCTCCATCCTTAAGCGATCGCATGACTGATTGGTGGATGGGTACAGATCCACTCATCCACCAATCAACAGCACTGGTGTAAAGCTGCCGTCGTAAGGCATTAGTGTGCTGATAACACCTGACAATCCATTGTTGTTTAGTTTGAAGTTATTTGGTTATGAGTCGTCAGGTATTAGAGCGTGGAGCACTTGCTTGCTCCTTCTTAGCCCTTTACGGTTGGTCACACCCATCGGTATCAGAACCCACCCTTCCTCACTGCGAACCTGCGCCTAACGTTGCTGGGACACAAGA
>DATNQS010000557.1:0-2670 GCA_036703925.1 Candidatus Sericytochromatia bacterium | reverse complement strand
ATCAAATTAGAACGATACCAAAATTCAACTTTCAGGGGGTTGGTAGCGGTATAACCTGCCTGGTTCAAGAAAGCAGTGGCTTTGGCAACATCACTATCACCATACCGCTCTTTAAATACGGGTTTCTGTTCATCTAGCGTTATTGGAATCAGGCTATAAAGTGGATCGATTTGCCCTTGAAAGATACGGTCTTGCAGTAAGGGACGATCGACGATCGCAGCAATTGCCTGTCGCACTTCCAGCCGATCGAGCGGCGGCGATTTGAGATTTAGCGTCAGGTAATCAATACCGCTACCCGACTTTTCAATAATTTGCCAGCCTCCAGTAGTTGCACCTTGTTGCAGATTGCGAATCTGATCCAGCGCCAGATTTTGATAAGCAACATCCACTGCACCTGTACGGAACGCATTGTAGAGATTAGCTGGACTGGAGAAAAATTGAATGTCGAGTCCTTGATTGGCGGGCTTTTTGCCCCAATACTGCTCAAACGCATCTAACCGCAGTAGATCGGTGCCGTATTTCACCAGCTTGTAGGGACCTGTACCCACTAACGTTGCTGGCTTAAACGAGCCTGCTTTAATTTCGTATGCCTGAGGCGAAACCGCGCACGCACCAGAGAATGCTAGCAATGACGGAAAGGCTGCAAAGGGCTTTTTCAGCGTGATCGTCAACTCATAAGCACCGATTGGCTTTACCGCCTCTACCAAGTCCGATAACAAAAAAGACGGTGAGCCGCCATTTTGAAGAAAGCGCTGTAGCGAAAACGCCATTGCTTTGGCATCAAAGGGCGCACCATCATGAAAGACAACGCCTTGTCGTAGCGGCACTGTATAAGTTAACCCATCAGCGCTGACGATCGGGAGCGCCGTTGCCAGTTGGGGCTCTAGGTCAGTCGTGCCAAGCTTGTAGGTATAGAGGCGATCGCTCAGGTTATACAGCAAACTGCTGGGAAACGTCCCATACGCATCTGCCGGATCAAGCGTGTTGATAGTCGCCGTAGTGCCCAGCGTAATACGCCCATTGCCAGCAGTGGGCGATCGCAGATCAGGCGCGGAACGATGACAACTGACTGCCAAAATACAGCAAAGACAGAACAACAGCAGCGAGTTTGCAACGCGCCATCGAATAGGAATAAGAGAACGCATTCATCCATGCAATGGAAGTGAGCATTCTATTCTAAGGTCTTCTGTTCAGCTTTTAGCCTTTAGTTCTAAAGCCCCCTGCCTCCTGCAAGCTTCAGTTAGAACTGCTTTGCCAGCGCTCGACGTTTTGCTTCATAAAAGCTACAGGCAACGTGACCAAGACTATAGAGAATACTGGCATTGCCAACACTGCCCACAGCCGCACCGACCAGCGGGATGATCTCAACGACGCTCATCCCCACTTTAACCACTTGAGAGCCGCCTGTTCCTAAACCCCATAGCGTGAGTACTTCGCCACGTCGGGTCGGGTCAGTCGGTGAGAAGCCATAAATTGCTGCAATGCGATAGATCATTTCTGCCTGTAAAGCGGCGATCGCCCCCAAATCAACAGCTAGCAGCATCAACGCCAGGGGTGGCACAAAATTGGTTACCAAACCAATGCCAGCGGCTTTCCAGGCTGTATCGGTGATCACCCGCTGTGCCAGGGCTTCATCGGTATCCGTAGGATAGGTACGTCGCAGGGTCTCAACCTCTTGTTGGACAACATCGACATCCACTTGCCCCAGTGCTGCCAATAGCCAGCTAGCACCAGGAACTTTAGTCGCAAATTTGATCAATGGACTGGTCGCGATCGGTGTAACGACATTCCCGACAGTTTCAGTGCCTTGCTCGACAAATCGATAAAGCGCTGTGCCAAACGTCTCTCCAACCATTGTCGTGGCATCCTGCAAAGCGTTTGTCATCACCTGAGATGTTTGCTTCGCCATCCCAATCCAGTTATTGAAGTCGTTGTGCTGTTGAGTCGCCATAGATTAAGTCGTGCTGCTCGAAGTAGTAAGGTCTTGTCTCTACTTCAATCTAGAGAACCAGCGACCAAAGCGCTTCTATCCTTTGGTAGTGAGAGCCAACCGCTATGGTAAGAACTTATGGCTTGGCTCAACGGATCGCCCAAGCTAAATTCCTGGCGACAGGATTATAGAAACTGCTATAAGATGCGATCGCGTCGATCTTTTCGCAATATTCCCTTGCCTGAACCGCCATTGTGGTCATAATGGTGTCTTGTTTGACTAACTCTGCTGGTTTGAGGGCATGACGCTTCGCTTTTCGCAACCGATTAAAAAGCTGACAACAACGATGGGGCGGCTTCGCCAACCCCTTTTAAGTGTGTTGTGTCTACTTTTTTTAGCTGGGATGATCAGCATTGCGTTGCCCGCGATCGCTCAAGATCGCTCAGTGAAAGAATTACAGCAGCAACAGCAGCAGCTTGACAAACAGCGATCGCAGCTAGCTAAAGAGCAAGAACGCCTCAAAAATTTAGAAAAGGCAGCACAGGGAAACCTTCAAGGCTTGCGTCAGGGCATCAAAGCAACTGCCAGCCAGATTAAAGCAAGTGAAACGCAACTACAAACAGCAACTAAACAATTGCGATCGCTAGAGGCTTCGCTGGTGAAGGCAGAACAGCTTTATCAGCAAAAGCAGTTTTCGACGGTCGCCCGACTGCGATTTCTCCAGCGGCAGCAGACCGATC
>DATNQS010000556.1:0-3540 GCA_036703925.1 Candidatus Sericytochromatia bacterium | reverse complement strand
TCCTGAAAGAACCGCACTGCCGATACACGAGTGCGTCCCTCCTCATCAGCTCCAGGTGAGAGCGGAAACGGGCCGATGTCATTGAAGCCCAATTCCGTTTGGCTTTCTTGTCGAGAAGCCACCAGTCCCAAAACAAACTCTTCAGTCGGGGTTTGCGTCAGTGGTTGCCGAAATGCAAGTTCGTAGTAACGCGAAGTTGCGTCAATCTCCAGTTCATCGAACGGCTCCTCAATTACCCGACTGTCAGACCTACCGATCGAAAGTTGCAGCGTGCCATTACGCGGATTGAGCGGAATCGTATAGCTAGCATTAAACGTATCGCTGCCGTTCGTGTTGCTGTAACCAACGCTTAAACCATCACCAAAGCCCAAAAGATTGGCTTGATTCAGCTCAACTTGCCGCCGAAAGCTGCCCACGCTGGGCGATCGCCCATTATCGATCGCCACATCCGTACTGAAACTATCTGCCTCAGTCACTTGCACAGCCAAAACGCTTGTCCCCGGACGCACCCCTGCCTGCAAATCAGCCGAGATGCTTTGAATGAGCGGATTGAGTTGCAGCAACTGTAATCCTTCGAGCAGGCGATCAACATTCAGTGGAGCTTGCGCAGCGATTTCGAGGCGATCTCTCACATAGCTGGAGTTGAGTCGATTAGTACCGCTGACATTGATGGCTTCCAGGCTGCCTTCAACCACCTGAATTGTCACCACCCCTCCTTGCAGAGCTTGAGGCGGAATGATGGCTCCCGACGTAATATAACCCTCGTCGGCATATAGTTTCGTCACTGCCGATCGCGCTTGTAGCAACTCTACAAACGTGATGTCGCGATTGGTGAACGGTGCAGTGGCTACCGCTAATTCTTCAGACGTGAAAACAGTACTGCCTACCACATCAAACCGTTCGACCCGGATCGTAGCAGGCACTTCACCGGGAATAGGTTGGGGATCTACGGGAGCAGGCTGGGTCGGCTGTAGCAGTTCCTCTGGACTGGGCAGAGTTGGCTGCGGTTCAGGAATAGGTTGTGGTTGCAGCGAAGGCGGCTGATTTTCCTGGAAGGGTAGCTGAAGAGGAGGGACAGGTTGAGGCGGAGGGTTATCAATGCTCTGAGCAAGTGTCAATTCTGTAAGTGTCAAACTAGCCAAGGCGACTAGCAGCGGTACGGAAGTGGAGTGCCAAAAAGTCATTTACTCAGAAGCAGCAACAGTCGATCGCATGACGGTGTGATAGCGTAAGGGTTGCTTGGAATCAAATTACACTACTGAGCAGCGCTACGAGTAACAAAAACATAAGAATTATATAAAAGAAGAAACCAATGGGCTTTTCAGGTTACGAAGCACCTCGTACAGAGCAAATTCCAGTAGCGCTGCCAAATGGCACCATTATTAAGGTTGAAGTGACACAAACCGGACGAGAAGATGTAGCGTTTGATACTAAGCCGTTTCAGCAAGTCACAGATGCCATTGAAGGAATTATTATTGCTGTAGCAGGCACTCTACAAAGAGCCAGACCGGATAAAGCCAGCATTAAGTTTGGCATTGACGTTGGCATTGATGCTGGACAACTCACCGCACTGCTGGTCAAGGGCAACACCAAAGCAAACTTAGAAATTTCCCTAGAATGGCAAAGAGAGCAGCCAAAGTAGCGATCAGTTACTGTCTCAAATAATCGTTGCTGTAATAGACAAGACTTAATTTGACATTAGACGTCAAAAACACGGGAGCTTCTTAGTGTAAGCCAACTTCGTCCAGCAGATTATGTCTGAATCTATTGCACGATATGAGTTGAAATGCATTTCGGACATTGTATTGTCATCAGCCTTAATTCATACCGCCATTACACTAAATTGAAACTTAAACGACTCAAAACTCCGTTTGTCCACCTAAGTATTGCTGCTGGCTCCTAAAGGCCGTACCCAAATGGTTGACTGATAAAACTCCCCTGCTTGTTCTAATTCAAAACCTCCCAGCAGCACACCCAACCACACCTCGATCCAAACCATTCTCAAGCCTTCAGACAACTCGCTCAGTGAAACACGAGGGCTAGGTGCAGCTTGTAACCAAGTACCGATCGCTGCTGCCCAGCCACTCACATCTTCCGAGTGCGCCACGTCCAACACCTGCTGTTGCTGAGTTTGAGCTTCCGTCTCCCACTGCTCGACCAGCGCCAACACTGCCGCCTTTTCCACAGGAGCCGCGATCGATCCTTGGGGATGACTAGCTGATCTCGCTTTCCGTTGCTTACGAGGTGGTGCAGGCTCCATCAGATCACTCAAATCCACCGCCATCGTCTGCCGCACCACGTCACCGAAGAAACCGCGATCGACAATCGGGTCGCGATACGCTGCTTCCCACTGGGTGATTAAGATATCCGATCGCGCTGCACACAGCTCGGCCACCCGCAACAATGCCTCCCCCGCGACTTGCAAGCGATTGGTCTCCGGTGTCTGAGCGATCACTTCCTCCATCACATCGAGCAGCGCCACCACATCCACCTGCTCCGGCATCACCTGAGCCGATCGCAACTCTTCCCAAAGCTCCAACTGTCTCCCGTTCATGCCTTGGTCTCCCAAGCAATATCATTCCAGGAACGCTGAGCGAGCGCCTGCAAATGCTCAGTATGATACGAGCAAGGTCGAATTGGACATTGTGCTACCGCATGCTGTTCCTCACGGGCATAGCGCTCAAAGCCGGATCGCTTGCAGTTACCATACTGCTCAAACAACGCCTCCAGCAGTTGCCTAGCATACTCCTTCACCAGCCGGGGTGGTAGCCCAAACGTATGCTGCGGCTGCGTCAGTGCGATTGGCTTGTCCCCTACCCACAACTCCGCACACATCGCATGAATCACCACATCATCATGAGAATGCCGAGGTTGTTCAACATAAGTGTGTAAGACGACATAGGGCACAGTCGGAATCGGCACCACCACTTCTTCAACCTGCGGCTGTCGCCGTACCCGATCGCCCCTACCCTTGCGGTAATACGATCGCCGCGAGTGGCAGACCGTGTCATTTCAGCAGCCATCTCCACCCTCTGCCGCATCATGCAGCTTGCGGGCTTCGATCGCCGTCAACAAACTGCACGCCCAACACTTCTCACTCGTGCGTCTACCCATCACTGCCCCCGCACTGACGTCAACTGCGTCTCTACCCACTTCGCATCCACCATTGAGAGCATGGGTGGCGGTGGCGCTTGAGTATAGTCGATCGACAGCTCATAGGCGGCCTCGTCATAGATCGCCTGCAACGCTGCACCTAAGTCGAGTGCAACATCCGGGTCCGGATCATGTAGCGGAATCGGAATCGTTGGCAATGCATCCTGAAGCGCGATCGGCCACACCTGCACTACACCCGAACGCGATCGCGTCAGCGTTACCAGGTAAGCCACCGCAGGCAAACGCGGGTGGTCAAATGGGTGCGTTCCCCGTCTGAGCAAATCCACCTCAATCAAATGCACATCCGCCTCATATAACCGCTGCCGTTTCCGCCGATACTCACTCAATCCCGGTTCTCGCTTATTCACCGGTGATAGAATCTCAATG
>DATNQS010000555.1:0-9389 GCA_036703925.1 Candidatus Sericytochromatia bacterium | reverse complement strand
ATCGCTCGTGCGTTTGGTCACACGATCGAACCACCCGTCCCGTCTCTGTTTACCTTCAATATTGCCGATCCACGCTTACATGATCTGGCAGGCGTATCGGTGCCAATGGCGCATTTACGGCTGCAAACAGGCGAAAAAAGCTATTTAGAGCAAACGGGACCGCTGCTGATCACCCATTGGGGTTTGAGTGGTCCGGGGGTACTGAAGCTGTCTGCCTGGGGAGCCAGAGCGCTGCATGATAGCCGCTATCAAGCGACCTTACTGGTGAACTGGTTGCCGCAGACTAACCTAGAGGCATTGCGTCAACAGCTTTTAGCCGTGAAGTCGCAGCTACCGAAGCGGGCGATCGTCACTAGTTGCCCTGTACTTATACCTCGCCGTCTATGGGAACGGTTGACTAGCCATGTTGGTATCGCTGCTGAAACGCGCTGGGCAGACCTATCGAACAAAACGCTGAACTTGTTGATTCAGGAGCTGACCCGTGGACAGTACACTATCAGCGGCAAAGGAACATTTAAGGAAGAATTTGTCACCTGTGGCGGCGTTCGCCTGAAAGAAGTCGATTTCAAAACGATGGAGAGCCGTTGCTGCCCCGGTCTCCACTTGGCAGGTGAAATTCTAGACATCGACGGTGTAACAGGCGGCTTCAACTTTCAAAGTGCCTGGACGACTGGCTGGATTGCGGGTCAGGCAATGGGAGTACTAAATCCTTAAATTAAACACTTGCACTAAGCCCGTCAGGATGAGATAGATTGCCACAATCAAATTGAGCAGGCGGGGAATTGCCAGAATGAGGATGCCTGCTAAGAGGGCAACAATGCCACTAAGCCGAAAGTTGACTTGAACGTCAGCCGTTTGCTGGGCAAGAAAGAGGTAGTCCAACACAGCATTTCCCTTTTAGTAAATAGTTTAAGTGCAGAGATACTTCCACAGTACTCTGAGAGTCCCATATCAGATGTATCGCAGCAACCAAAGGGCGATCGTCCTCGAGGCAAAGGCAACATCGCTTAAATTGTTGATAATCCTCGTTGAGCTTCATTCAGCCAGTTGTAATCAAGAAGATTAATACCCGAGAAGCTTAAATGCTTGTTGTAGGCATAGACCCAGAAAATCTAAAGTTATTTGAACCAAATCCTGATCCAGCTGGTCTAACTGTGTGGGTTACAACGCTAAAGGACTCTGCTCCGCTTGAGGCGTGAAAATTGCAAACAGACCGTTGCCCAAGCTCACTCAATTTGCAGACTGCTTTGATCCCAAAAGTCTTTACAATTCGACATAA
This sequence comes from Candidatus Sericytochromatia bacterium, assembly GCA_036703925.1. Classification (GTDB taxonomy): domain Bacteria; phylum Cyanobacteriota; class Cyanobacteriia; order Leptolyngbyales; family Leptolyngbyaceae; genus Stenomitos. Next base: position 8,110 of record DATNQS010000555.1, on the reverse strand, counting down.
GTATCGCTACATAGCTTGCTTCTGTTTACCCGCTGCACATAGTACAAAAGGCTCATGATTTTAGTCACTTCATCCTCTGTCCCCTTAGCACCTAAAGCAGTGTTGTCACACAAAGCAAATCCAACCTCGATCGCTCGGTGGGCAGTAGTAGTGGGGGCGGCGCTTGCTGTTTCAGGCTGTGGTCTGCTGCCAAAGGGCAATGCTGATGCTCAAACACGCCCGTCCGGTAACGCCCAAGGTCAAAGGACGGCAGCGGTTGATGTGGCGATCGCGACGACAGCGCCTCTAGAAGCAGCAAGAGAGTATACAGGCACCACGCAGCCATTACAGGAAGTAGCGATTCGCGCTCAGGCAGAAGGGCAACTGCGGCAATTGAATGTTGATGTGGGCGATCGCGTCCAGCGAGGACAAACCCTGGCACGGATTGATGACTCCATTCTGACGGCTGCAACCGCCGAAGCAGAGGCAGAACTGGCATCCCGACGGACAGAAATTAGCCAGCTTCAAACCCAAGTAAGCGATGCCCAGACGCAGGTAGAGCAGTCGCGGCTGCAACTTCAGCAAGCAGAGTCAGATGCGGCTCGTTACCAACGTCTCGCCAGAGATGGTGCTGTCACGCAGCAGCAGGCAGAACAATCGCGCACGCAGGCGAGAACAGCAGCGCAGGTCTTGCGATCGAGCCAGGAGCGGGTGCGAAACCAGCAACAAGCGATCGCGGCGGCACAGGGTCGGATTGTGGCGCAGCAGGCAGTCGTTGCCCAACAGCAAGAGCGGCGATCGTATGCCGTGCTGACCGCGCCCATTAGTGGGGCAGTGCTGACGCGATCGACCGAGGCAGGCAATGTTGTACAAGTTGGCAATGAACTGCTGCGGCTAGGTGATTTTAGCCGAGCAAAGGTGATAGTGCAGGTTTCAGATCTCGATCTGACAGATGTCCGGCTGGGTGGCGCGGCAAACGTGCGGTTAGATGCTTTTCCTAACGAACGGTTTGCAGGTAAGGTGACGCGAGTATCGCCAGTCGCTAACCCCACCTCTCGTCTACTGCCTATTGAAGTGACTATTCCCAACCCAGCAGGCAAAGTAGGCAGCGGGTTGCTGGCACGGGTAAGCTTTACGCAAACGACGATCGATCGCATTGTCGTGCCCCTGGCTGCCGTGCAGGACGATCGAGCTAGGAGTCAGCAATCCAGCCAGAAACCTGAGCAGACGGGTCGACAAGCAAACCAGCAGCCTAGACAGCGAGGGGCAAACGCAGGAGCCGCCACATCCAGACAGACAGCAAACGGTGACGCAAAGCCCAAGTCAACAAAAGGCACCCTATTTGTCGTAGCAGGTGAGGGTGAGCAGGCGAAAGTTGCCGCACGATCAGTCACCTTAGGCGAACAGTTAGACGGTAAAGTCCAAATTCTTGCGGGATTGAAACCGGGCGATCGCTTTGTTGCACGCGCCAGTAAGCCACTCAAAGATGGTGACTCGGTACGCTTGAGCATCCTGTCAGCAAAATAGGTCCCCAGATCCCCAACTTCTTTGTGCAGTTTTGCTTTGTTGCTTGCACCTGAGACAGAAGTCGGGGATCTAGCAGACTCCCTACTCCCCACTCGTCCCTAAGCCACTATGCAAGCTCCTTCCTCGTCTGGCTTTAGCCTCAGTACGCTCTCGATTCGGCAGCATATTGGCACCCTAATGCTGACGCTGACCGTTATTGTCGTTGGCATCTTTTTCATTACCCAACTGCCGGTTGATCTACTGCCTTCCATTACCTATCCCCGCATTGGGGTACGTTTGGCAGCACCAGGCATCTCGCCAGAGGTGGCGATCGACGAGATCACCCGACCGCTCGAAGAAGCGCTGTCAACTACGGATGGAGTAGTGCAAATCTATTCGCAAACGCGAGAAGGGCAGGTCAACCTGGATCTGTACTTCAAACCTGGTAGCAATGTGGATCAGGCGCTCAACGATACGACGGCAGCATTTAACCGCAGTCGGGGTCAGCTACCCGACACGATCGAAGATCCGCGTCTTTTCAAAGCCGATCCCTCTCAGTTGCCAGTGTATGAAATGGCGCTTACATCACCATCCTTGCGTGATGTTGATTTGCGCGTGTTTGCTGATGAAGAACTGTCGCGTGAATTGGGTGTTGTAGCAGGCGTTGCGGCAGCAGATGTTTCAGGTGGTGTTGTGGAAGAAGTGCAGGTCAACATCGACCTGAATCGCCTGCAAGCGCTAGGCATTGGGTTAACCGATGTGTTAGATGAGTTGGAGCAGCGCAACCAGGATATCTCTGGTGGACGCATCTTGGGCGAAAACTCGGAGCCGTTAACGCGAGCAGTCGGACGTTTTCAGGATGCAGCAGAGATTCGGGATTTGTCCTTTGCAGTGGGCGGGCAGCAGTCAGCGGTCAGCGGGCAGCAGTCAGGAGGTAGTGGTCAGCAAAGTACGGCTCAAACCTCGACTAGTGCAACTCAAAACTCAACACTCTCAACTCAAAACTCTCCTTCTCAAAGGGTTTACCTGCGCGATTTTGCAGAAGTAATCGACGGCACCGAAGAGGAGCGGGTGCTGGTCAATCTTAATCGGCAACCAGCGATCAAAATCAGTGTACAGAAGCAGCCAGATGCCAATACGGTGACGGTAGTGGATGCAGTTAAGCAACGGCTAGAGGAGTTACGACAGTCGGGGCTAATTCCAGCCGACATGATCATCACGCCTACGTTGGATGAATCAAAGTTTATTCGCAACTCGCTGGCGGATGTGATTAATTCAGGGCTTTCTGGCGCCTTACTGGCGGCGATCGCGGTCTTTATCTTTTTGGGATCGCTCCGGCAGACGTTCATTATTGCGTTAACGATTCCGCTCTGTACGCTGGCGGCAGCGATCGTCATGAAGCTTTGCGGCTTCTCGCTCAACATTTTTAGCCTGGGTGGCCTGGCAATTAGTGTAGGACAGGCAATTGATACCTCCGTTGTGATTCTTGAAAATATCAGCAAACGGGTAGAACCGCTCAAACTAGATGGACTCGATCGCCACAACGGCAGCGGGCATCACGATGGTAACGGGCATCACGACGGGAATGGCAATGGTCATCGAAAGGGACAGAGCGATCGTACTCGTGCCCTGATCACAGCCGTTGAAGAAAGTAGCCGCGAAGTCGAATCGTCGCTCGTGGCTTCGACGGCTGCAAACCTGGTGTCGGTCTTGCCCTTTATCCTCGTAGGCGGCTTCGTCTCACTGCTGTTTAACGAACTCATTCTCACAATTTGCTTTGCGGTGACTGCCTCGCTGCTTGTCGCCGTTACTGTTGTGCCGATGTTGTCAGCGCGTCTCTTTGCCATTGAGTGGTCGAGTGGGCTGAATCGGCTGTGGCTGCTAAGGGTGTTTAACCAACGGTTGGCTGGTGCCACGCGATCCTACGGCAATACATTGGCTAAGGTCATGCGTCGTCGGGCGATCGTCATTATTACAGCATTCATCGTTTTGGGCGGCAGCGGTATTGTAATGGCAGGTCAAATTCCGCAAGAAATTCTGCCGCGCATCAGCACCGGACAGGCGAACGTCAACGTCCAGTTTCCGCCTGGGACATCGCTAGAAAACAATCGGCGCGTGATGGCAGCGGTAGACGATGTGCTGCTAAAACAACCAGAAACCGATTACGTCTTTACAACGACAGGTGGATTTTTATTTGGCAACAGTGTTTCGTCAAATCCATCGCGCAGTTCAGGCAATGTAACGCTCAAAGAGGGGAGCGACGTGGAGGAGTTTACCGAACGGGTAACGCGAGAAATGAATAAGCTCAATCTGGCAGGTGTGCGGGTGCGGGTTTCGGCAGGTTCTGTGCGTGGTTTGACCTTAAACAACTCACCCTTACGGGGCGCTGAAGTAGATGTAGTGCTGCAAGGAGAAGACGCGGATGTGCTGCGGCAAGCAGGTCGGCAAGTGCTGTCAGCCTTAGATGAACAAGTAAAGCTATCGGCGTTTCGTCCTGATGCAGACGATCGCCAGCCCGAAGTGCAAATTCGTCCCGATTGGGAACGCGCCAATGCCCTCGGTTTAACGACTCAGGCGATCGGCAACACGATTCAAACGGCGATCGAAGGTTCCGTGCCCACCCAACTCCAGCGGAGTGAACGCCTGGTCGATGTGCGAGTGCAGTTGAATCAGGACTTACTCAAACAGCCCTCACAGTTAGCGCAACTCCCATTGTTTGTAGATAACAATGCTCTAGTGAGACTGAGCGACGTTGCCAAAATTGAAGAAGGGCAGGCTCCGGGTGAAATTCAGCGCATTAACCAGCGTAGTGTCTTTCTGATTGCAGGCAACCTAAACAAAGGAGCCAGCCTAGGAGCGGCGCTAGAAGAAGTGCAGCAGATTGTCTCTAAGCTGGACTTGCCCGATGGCGTGACGGTGCTACCGAGCTATGCCGGACAAACCAACAAAGAACTCCAGGGTGCACTGGTTGTGCTGGGCGGACTGGCAGCCTTTCTAGTCTTTGTTGTTATGGCGGTACAGTATAACTCTCTCATCGATCCGCTGGTCATTATTCTGACGGTACCGCTGGCCCTAGCAGGCGGCATTTTGGGCTTATTTGTGACACAAACCGCGATCGGCATTACCGTTGTGGTCGGTGCCGTTTTGCTCGTCGGGATTGTAGTCAACAACGCCATCATCATGGTGGAAACGGCAAACCAGATCCGTGAGGAAGAAGGACTCGATCGCGCTACTGCCATCCTAAAAGCTGCACCCCAACGCCTGCGTCCGATCCTGATGACTACCATCACTACCGTTTTAGGACTGTTTCCTCTGGCATTAGGTATTGGCGAAGGATCAGAGTTCTTGCAGCCGCTGGGTGTAGTTGTCTTCTCCGGTCTAACTCTAGCAACCATGCTGACACTGTTTATCATTCCTTGCTTTTATGTCCTACTGCACGACATCTTTAAGCGGGATATGGGTCTTGGGCAGTTGGTGACGCGGGCGCGATCGCGGGCGCTGTCTGGACGAAAGTAATCGTTGCGGCAATACACTAACGAAAACCTACGTCTAGAGGAGCCGTCAGACCCGGCTCAAACAACCTCTTAGGGCTGATGCGCGATTGTAGGATTGCTCAGCCCTAAGTCATAGCTGTGTTCGTTAAGTGAAACTTAACCTTGACTTACGACAGAGGGCACTTTAAAGCACAAGTCGTTAACATAAGTTCACAAGCACAAAAACTTGCAGTCAACCAGCCTTGAAGCCACCTTCAAAGGAGGCAGTATCGTCACAAAGTCGGCAGCTTAATCTTCCGTTGCTGATTTATCTTCCAGCCTAAATCTGAGCGATCGCCTCCTGAAGTCACTCTTCTAGGAAGCGCTCTGCATGGAAATTATTACGTGAAAAGTTGAACGCTTACCAGCTAAACAGAAGCTTAATATCATGTCCAACAGTAGCAGCTTTGAGCTAGTAGACAATCATCCGTTTACAGAGATTTACCATCTCCTCGACCGCTTTAGGAATGGCGTTTGGCTGGTCGGTATTCCATCCTGGCTTTTTGGCGCGTCCGATCGAGTTACGGCTGCGTTTGCTGATGGCTATGTTTCTGCCATTGAGTTTATCCACTTTTTCACTGCCATTTTATTCCTCATGGGTTGGTTGTACCTGAGACCCAAGCCCGACGCTGGTTCTGAAGTGTCTCTACTCCAACAGCATTCCTTAACTGGTTTAGAAGAGACCTATTTAGAAACAGCGCAGTCGCGGATGGCTGAACTACAGGATCAGCACATGATTCATCAGGAGTATGTGTTGCCCTTCTCCTATGTCTGCCAGATTTATCATTTGCTCAACCTGAAACATTTAGAAAGCGTTCACAGTTTTAGCCTCAACAATTTACGTGTCATCCAAGTCAACCAGATGCACCCCACTGACATTGGTGGCAGCATCAAATTTCAAACCACGTTAGATTCTCCCTTTAATGCTTTAAGAATATGGCGGCAGCCTGTGGTTGAAGTAGACTTGACGCTCCATACGCCTTTCACTGTTGAACTAAGTATTCCTGTTTATAGCGGGAAGCGTATGACTGTGATGTTCAATGCCATTCCGCTAAACGAAACGCAGCACAAGCTGTTTATTGACATCTACAGCGATCTGAAGTGGTACAAGCCACTGCTGCGAGTGTTACTCCACGCTGCCTCTTGTTTAACCCTTTTTGAAGATCTTCCCTATTTGCAAAAATTGGCAAAGCGAAAGATTCATCGTCTGGTGCAGCTAGACCGCATTCCAAACAGCGAAACCATGTGGCTTTTTAAGCGGTTTGCTGCTCTTTATGGTTCGACGATCACCCCGACCCAAACGATCGAACCAGCCGAGCAGCCTTAATTAGCGAGCAAGGCTACCAACGCGAAACCGCTGTGCTGCTTTTACTTTTTGAGCGTAGAAGGAAGCCGCCTGTTCACCCCGACTGCATTCCTGAGCAAAGGTAATCAGGTGATGCGCTACAAGCCCAATGTGGATCAGATTTTCAATTTTGCCTGTTTTTAACTTTGGTCCTGCCATGTTCCAAAAGGTCTGGCGGTAGTTGCTAAGTACGCCAATCCGCAGAATTAGATTCGCCATAATCCACAATCCCGTGCGGATGTTCTTTTTGGATAGGCGGGCTGGACTTAGAGGAGGCTTAATGCGGTTAGCAAAGGTGTGTTCGACATTGTACGCAAACCGCTGGTAGAGAAAGTCGGGGTCGTAAGCGGTTGTAATACAGCGTCGCCACATTTCTACCACCTCGTCATACGGCATGAGAAACTCTACGTTTGACTCCCGTTGTTCGTCAAAGTTAAGCCGTCCTTCTTCTTCTAGCCTGCGCCATAGGGGAGTACGTGGCAACGCATGCAGCAGATTGATGGTCAACATGGGGATATTGGACAGGCGAATGAATTCTAGAATGCGATCGCCCGTATCTGGCGTATCTGTATCCAGCCCAATGATGATCCCTGATACAACCTCCATTCCGTAGCTGTTGAGAGTTTTGATTGCTTCCAGAATGGACATCCCGCCCATCAGATTTTGCTGTTTCGAGATGGACTTCAGCGCATCTGTTTCAGGCGTTTCAATGCCGCAGAAGACTGTGCAGAAGTAGGCTTCGCGCATCATTGCTAGCAATTCTTTGTTCTGCGCCAAGTTCAGCGTCGCTTCGCAGGCAAATTGAATGGGGTAGCCGTTGCGCTTTTGCCAGTCGATCAAATGTGGCAGTAGCTTGAGGGCTGCGCGGCGATCGCCCACAAAGTTATCATCCACAAAATAGATGGCTCTCAGTCCGCCCGAAGCCAACATTGCATCCAGTTCTGCCACAATCTGTTCTGGTTCTTTTAGCCGGGGATTGCGTCCATACAGCTCAGGAATGTCGCAAAACTCGCAGCGGTAGGGGCACCCGCTAGAATACTGCACGTTACCGATGAAATATTTATCCAGGTTGACCAGGTGATAGGCAGGAATGGGAAACTCGTTGAGCGGCAGTCGCTCGGTGGTTTCAAAGCGGATTTGCTGAGACGGGCGATCGCGATGCAAGTCCATATACTCGATCATGCGATTGGTCGCATCGCCCAATTCCCCAATGTGCAGCAGGTCAAAATCAGGATAGTAGTCTGGACAGCCCGATACTGAAGGGCCCCCGATCGCGGTCAGCTTGCCATAGCGGTGTGCTATCGCGTTGATCTGATTAATCTGCGATCGTTGAATGTGCATCCCGCTCACAATCACGGCATCTGCCCAGCGATAATCAGCCGGTTTCGCAGACCGGATATTCTCGTCGACAAACCGAACTTCCCATTCTTGGGGCAAGTAGGCTGCCACCACCAAGATGCCCTGCGGCGGCATAAACGCCTTCACACGACCCAGCAACGGATACGCATTGTTAAAGGTCCCAAAAGAAGGACTGTACTTGGGAAACACGCAAAGAATGCGGCGGTGATTCTGGGGAACATAGCGTGGCTTTCCAGGCACACTTTCAGGAACGGGTTGCTCGAAATCCTTGAGTACAGCAGTCATCAGACATCCTCGCCAGTTTTCACCTTGATGACACTGTAAAGATGATGATAGAAAATTTCAAGGGCTAATGGGCGAGAAAGTCGTCTATTCGGAGGTTTGTGCC
>DATNQS010000554.1:0-14265 GCA_036703925.1 Candidatus Sericytochromatia bacterium | reverse complement strand
GGATTTCGTCGAGACGCGATCGTCTCATGCGCTCGCTGCGCTGCTGACGGTGGAAACTCACTGCAAAACGGTGAGCCTCATCGCGTAACCGACGCAATACCTGCACTCCCGGTTGCTCTGCCTCCGTTTTCAGCGGGAACGACTCTCCCGGTAGAAAAATTTCTTCTCGCTGTTTGGCAAGGCTAACGACTTTAACATCGTCCAGCAAGTTTAGCTCTCGCAAAACCGCTACGACAGCCGAAAGTTGCCCCTTGCCGCCATCAATCATCACCAGATCGGGAAAATCAGCCGTCGCTGACACATGGCGACTCAGGACAGAATCTTGCTCTGCTTTTACCAACTCGCCCTTCTCTTTGAGGGCGGCGTACTTACGGAAGCGGCGACGGATGACCTCTGCCATGCTCGCAAAGTCATCGGAGTGTCCAGAAACGACGGTCGGCGTTTTGATTTTGTAATGGCGATAGTGCTGTTTGGCAGGTAGCCCGTCTATAAAGACAACCTGCGACGCAACGGCATCGGAACCCTGGATATGGGAGATGTCGTAACCTTCAATGCGACGCGGTAGTTCGGGTAGATCCAGGATGGTGGCAAGGTCAAGCATGGCCTGAGCGTTGCGATCGGCAAACCGTTGTGTCCGTGCCAGCTCATAGCCAGCATTGCGCTCCACCATCTCGATCATCTCAGCTTTGACCTGACGTTGCGGGGTCACGATCGCCACCTTGCGTCCCTTCGTCTGGCTCAGAAACTCTGCCAGCATGTCGCCTTCAGGCAGTTCATGCTGCACGATAATCTCAGCAGGGATTTCGACCGCATCCACCGTTTGGTAATGTTCTTCAAGGACGCGCTGAAGGATCGCTCCTGGTGAACCAGATTGGGCATCGGCAACAAAGCCCAAACGCCCGACCAGTCGCCCTGCACGAATTTGAAAAAGCTGCACACAGGCGTATTGGTCATCAGCCGCAAGGGCGATCGCATCTCGCGAAATGGTATCGTCCGCCATCGAAACCTTCTGGTCAGCGCCCAACAGCTTCAGCCCAGCGAGCTGATCGCGAATTTTTGCCGCTTGCTCAAAGTTGAGCGACTCCGCTGCCTTTTCCATTTGAGCCGTCAGAATGTCAGACAGTTCGCGCGATCGCCCTTGAAAGATCATCGCGACCTTTTGCACAATCTTGTGGTACTCCTCGGGCGTAACTAATGCCTGACACACACCGGGGCAGCGACCAATATCATAGTTCAGGCAGGGACGATCTCGAAACAACGGTTGGGGACGTTGCCGCAAGGGAAAGATCCGCTTGACCAGATGCAGCGTTTGGCGCAGCAGCCCAGTATCGACATAGGGACCGTAGTAGCGGTCTTTTTCCTTACCCAGCCGCCGCCGACGCGTGATAAAAATGCGGGGATACGGCTCTGACCAGGTGATGCAGAGATAAGGATACTTTTTGTCGTCTTTCAGCAGCACATTGAAATGAGGCTGGTGCTGCTTGACCAGATTGGCTTCGAGCGCCAATGCTTCGGCTTCGGTATCCGTAACAATAAACTCGATTTCTGCAACCTGCTTAACCATCAACGCAATCCGAGGACTCAGCCCCTGGCTATCGCGAAAATAAGAGCGGACACGCGATCGCAGCTTTTTTGATTTACCAATGTAGAGAATCTGATCATTTACATCCCGCATATAGTAAACGCCCGACTCCGCTGGAATCTCTTTGAGGCGGCTTTCCAGGCGCTTTGGATCTTTAACCAGTGTCAGAACTTTTGCAGGTGTCACAGGTAGGACTTTGCTGTAGGACTTCACCTCAATTTTAAACGAATCTATCGAGACTTCAAACGCTACTAAGATCAATCACCTCCGTAATTGCTAAAATTGTAGTGTATATAATTAAACACTTGCACACTGGTTGTTGTCATATGACGCTCGAAGAGTTTGAATCACAAACCCGTGAAGAACTAGAACAAGCCCTCAACCAGCTTCAAGCTGCAACCCTATTGATTGCAGAGCTTTCCGCCCAAGTTTCTCAAGCGGGTAACACCGTGCAGGCACTTAGCCTACAAGTCGAAGCCTTTGTTTCCCAACAAAAAGGTCAGTAATTAAGTAGGAGGGCTAAATTAAGCACTACTTGGAGACCGGGTTTCGACTGTGCTTAACCCGCCACCACACAGGACTGAGAGCATTGAGACTTCGGCGTGAGCGCTCAGTCGAACGCGAAGTCGAAATGCGTCTTATAAATAATTACGCCCAGCTACTTACTTGTGAGCGTTCTACTTGAAACGTTCTTTAGCATGGCGATCAGGAACAAACTGCATTTATCAGTAGAACGGCTTGTTGAGTAGAACGGCTTATTGAATCGTGTGGTGCTTTAGTTCATCACTAATAGCCTGCTGAATTTGCGGTAGCATCACAGGCTTGACCAAATATTGCCGCGCACCTAGATTTAAGGCGCGCTGTCGATCAGACTGAAAGGCAAACGCTGAAACGACAATAATTGGGATTTCTGACCATTCTGATGCTTGTTGTGCCTGCGCCAGCAACGTAAAACCATCAACATCTGGCAGTTTTAGATCGAGCAAAACCAGATGCGGTCGAAACTGTACCATTTCTTGAGCAAATGTCGAGCCAGTTGAAAGACTACGGACACAATAGCCACAGTGCCCTAAAAAGTCATGCATCAGTTGACGACTGATGTCATTGTCTTCGATTAGTAAGAGGCGGGTACTGGAATTTAACTGAGACATCGGAGCAGCGATCATTGTGTGCATGAGTTTGAGTCACGTTGTAATCAGCTATCTAGCCACTGCTGCTGTACTTGAATTGCGCTTAGATGCAGATGTTTCGCGTACCCTATAGCACTTACGCAAATCACTCAGCAATCAAAATTGGCACGTTTAAGCCTTTGATGACTAATGAGTGAGCACATCGACTAGTTCCTAATACCCCTGAGAGTATTAGAAGTACACCAGATTAAGGGCTTCGTCTACGATCGAGATCACTCAGTAATTGTTTCCAAATAGCGGTGCTAATCGTAACTCGTAGTTAGGGCAGTCATTTCGATGAGCGCCATTTTTGTCAAAGGTGCGCTGGCGTTGGGGTGGAACCGCGGACGTAATTTGGCTTCAGACGATCGCGGGCTCTGGTAGCGCACCTTGCATTCGACCGAGCCAGTTGAGCAAGCTATCAAGCTGCTGTTCTGCCTTCAACGCTCCCAGTCCTCGCACTGTCACCTTTCCTGGCGTATAGACAAAGCGCGAATGCAAATGATCCGGCAGATTAGCCTTGAGTAGATTCCAGGCGGGTTCTGCCATTGGTGTTTCCAGCACAATATGCTGAGTGCCATCGGGCTTAATGCGAGAGAAACCGCACTTTTTAGCCACTTGCTTTAGTTCCACAATCCGGATGAGCTGAAGGGCAGCAGCGGGGATGGCACCATAGCGATCGCTCCAGTCGGCGGCGATCTGCGTCAATTCTTGCTTGCCATCAGCAGAGGCAACGGCACGATAGGCACTCATTTTTTGATCTAGATCAGGGATGTAATCAGCCGGAATGAACGCGGTCAGGTTGAGGTCAATCTGGGTGTCATCAACAGTGGGGATTTCCTGCCCACGGATTTCGCCGATCGCTTCTTCCAGCATTTCAATATAAAGGTCAAAGCCGATCGCATCCAGTTGCCCAGACTGTTCCGCACCCAGCAGGTTGCCTACACCGCGAATTTCCATATCCCGTACAGCGAGTTGATAACCAGAGCCAAGCTGCGCGAATTCTTGAATGGCTCGTAAACGCTGACGGGCAGTATCCGTTAGCTGGCTTTGCTTGGGGTAAAACAGCCATGCGTGCGCCTGAATACCTGCCCGTCCAACTCGTCCCCGTAACTGGTAAAGCTGCGATAGCCCAAACCGCTGTGCGTCTTCGATCAGGATGGTGTTGACACGGGGAATGTCCAGCCCCGATTCGATAATGGTGGTGCAGAGGAGAATATCTGCTTCGCCTTCGCTGAAGGTTAGCATGGTCGTTTCGAGTTCAGCTTCGGGCATTTGCCCATGAGCGATCGCAATGCGAATTCCCGGTATCATTTCACGGATGCGCGTGCCAATTTCTTCGATACCTTCTACACGGGGCACGACATAGAAGATTTGCCCACCGCGATCGAGTTCTTGTCGCATAGCAGTACGCATCACTTCTGGATCGTAAGGCGATAAGTGCGTTTTAATGGGACGACGCGAGGGGGGTGGAGTCGTGATCAGGCTCATCTCCCGCACGCCCGAAAGCGCCATGTAGAGAGTACGAGGAATCGGCGTAGCGCTGAGGGTTAGCACATCGACCTGCGTACGGAGCGATTTGATTTTCTCCTTCTGGTTCACGCCAAAGCGTTGCTCTTCATCCACAACCAGCAAGCCCAAATCCCGTGGTTGCACGTCCTTACTCAGTAGTTGATGGGTGCCAACCACGATATCCAGTTCGCCCGTTTTGAGCCGTTGGATAATGTCCTTGCGCTCTTGCGGGCTACGAAAGCGGTTCAGTAAGCCGATTTGAATGGGGTAAGGCGCAAACCGTTCTTTTAGCGTGTGGTAGTGCTGCTGCGTCAGGATGGTTGTAGGAGCCAACATTGCCACTTGTTTGCCAGCCGTCACTGCTTTGAAAATAGCGCGAATGGCAACCTCTGTTTTACCAAAACCGACATCGCCGCAGACAAGCCGATCCATTGGGCGATCGCTCTGCATATCCTGCTTCACATCCTGCGTTGCCTTCAGTTGATCTGGCGTGGGCTGATAGGGAAACGACTCTTCCATTTCTTCCTGCCAGGGCATATCAGCGGGATAGGTAAAGCCAGTTTGTTGCGCTCGTTGGGCATAAAGCTGGAGCAAGTCCACTGCCACTTTTTTGATCGCTTTGCGGACTTTGCTCTTAGTGCGCTCCCAGGCTTTGCTAGACATCTTGTTGAGTTCGGGCGTGGTGTCGCCTGCCCCCCGAAAGCGCGAGAGCGAACTGAGTTGATCGGCTGCCACCCTCAGTAAGCCATCGGCATATTGCAAGACCAGATACTCGCGGGTTTCATGGTTAAGCGTCAGGCTTTCGAGCTTGAGGAAGCGACCCACGCCGTGATTTTTATGCACGACGTAATCGCCAGGACGCAGCTTGTTGGGGTCAACTTGCTTAGAGGCAGCCCGCCGACGTTTGCGAACGTAACTGGGCGTTGCCAGGGAATGTTGACCGAAAAACTCTCGATCGGTCACGACAACCAGGCGGAAGGTCGGCAAAATGAAGCCTTCCAGTTCCGCCAAGCCAGAGTACTTCACCGCAACGGGGACGTGCTGCACCTGAAGCTTGTCGATCGCTAAGAAATCGCGCGGATTTGGGATAAACTGCGCTGGACAATCGTGTTCTTGCAGCAATGACACCGATCGCGACGGTTGTGCCGACACCAGCCAAATCGAAAAGCCGCGATCGCGTTCATCCCGCAAGGTTTCCGCCAGTCTGCCAAACTGATGGGGAATGGCAGGCACCGATCGACTCGCCAAATTAATTGGAGCGGGACCCTTATCCTGTGCGGTTCGTACCTTCGGTTCCTCTGCCAGTTCTGACAGGTAGAGGCGATCAAATAATTCGACCTCAGCCAACGACTCTGCAAACGTCCGATGAATACGGGGAAAATCCAGCCTTCTTCCAACGTTATCTACTCTTGCTTCGCCTGTAGAGTCAATAACGTTGCTCTCTGCCTTCTGCCTTCTGCCTTCTTCGTACTGCTCTTCGGCGTGCTCAAACCAGCGATCGCCGTGCGCTTCTGATTGATCGGGTTCGTCGATCGCGATTAGCGTGTTTTCGGGTAGATAATCTAGCAACGATGCAGGCTTATCAAACGCAAGACCCAGAAAGCGACGGGAGCCTTCCGGCATTAGTCCCTGGTCAAACTTCTCCTGCTCTTCTTCCGACAACAACGCTTTTATGGCATCGGCTTTACTGCCTGTGAGCGCTGTTTGAATGATGGGCGCAAAGTTTGTGGGAGTGAGAACGAGTTGCTCAATGCGATCGAGCGATCGCTGGGTTGCCGGGTCGAACTCCCGAATTTGATCCAACTCATCGCCAAAAAGCTCTAACCGCATCGGCAGCTCAGACGCAACCGGAAACACGTCAATAATGTCTCCCCGCCGACTCCACTGCCCTTCTGTCTCGACTAACGGGACGCGATCGTAGCCTAGCCGCGCCAGTTCATGTCCTAATGTCTCCAGGTTTAACTCTGTGCCCCGCTTCAGCGTTAAGCAGTATGGCTTAAAGGCTGCGACAGGAGGCAAGTGAGGCTGAAGGGCTCGTTCTGTGGTAACGATCGCCAGAGGTGAGTGAGGAGTGAGGAGTGAGGGGGAAGAGTTTTGAGTTTTGAGTTCTGAGTTTTGAGTTGAGGGAGTTGTTTGTTTTTGGTTGTTCGTTTTTGGTAATGACTTTTCGTTACTTCCTGCTTCCCCGGCTCCTGCTAATTCCTGGCTCCTCTCTCCTCTCCCCTCTCCCCTCACCAGATCCGCCAACACCTGCAACTGTCCCCAAACCATCTCCGACTCTGGATCAAATGGCTCGTAGGGCGACGATTCCGATGTGGGATAAAAGTGGACGGTTTGCCAGCCCATTGCGTCGAGTTGGGCAGTCCAGCGTCCGGCTTCTTCGAGCGTGGCAGTGACAACCAGCAGGTTACGGGATTGTGCCTGCGCCAGTGCAGAGCTGACCAGGCCTTTCGGCAACCGTGCCAAGCCGTTCAACTTCAAGTACTGATGCTGCTGAAGTTTCGCTAAGAGTTCGGTGGTGAGGGGCGATCGCCCTAGCGCACGAGTGATAGAAGAAAACGCCATGTTGAAATCGCAAGGTCTACCGGGAAGAGTTACCTATCTTCATAATAAAGGTCTTGCCATGCTGCTGAGCTACCTTTGGGGAAGTCGCTGTAAGCCCTTTGTAGAATAATCAGCACGATTCAAGTTATTTGTAAGACCAGCGTGAACCGGAAAAGACGAGTCGGCAGGATTATATTCTTTGGGCTAATCAGCCTACTGGTTGTAGCCATAGCTTTGGCTGTTGCCGCTTTCTCCTTCGGACCATCTTTTGTTGCAAAGCGGTTCAACCCTATTGCTATCAACGGAACGCAACCAATTTCAGAGGCTGCTCAAACGCTGCACCAATCTCTGACTATTGCTGATTTACATGCAGACTCTCTTCTATGGGGCAGCGATTTATCCAAACCGACAAACTACGGTCACGTTGATATTCCACGGCTCATTCAAGGCAATGTCGCCTTGCAAGTTTTTACAGTTGTAACCAAAGTTCCAGCTCCATTACTTTTAGAAAATAATGACGATCGTAGTGATGACATCACAAAACTTGCCATTCTTCAGCGTTGGAGCATTCCAGCGTGGTTTAGCCTTTCAGAACGTGCTTTGTATCAAGCTAAGCGACTGAAAGCTCTTGAATTGAATGCCCAAGGAAAGTTCAAAGTTATTACATCAAAGCAAGATTTAAGCAATTATCTTGCTGCAAGACAGCAAAACATACAAATTACGGCAGGTTTATTAGGACTAGAGGGCGCACATGCCTTAGAAGGCAAGATTGAAAATGTCGATCGTTTTTATAAAGCAGGCTTTCGGCTCATTGGATTAGCTCATTTCTTTGATAACGATGTAAGTGGCTCTGCTCACGGAATTAAAAAGGGTGGTCTGACCTCGTTTGGTCGCGAAGTTCTACGACAGATGGAAAGTCGCCATATGCTTATTGATCTAGCTCATGCTTCTTCTCGAACGATTGATGAAGTGCTAAATATCACTAACACTCCCATATTGGTTTCTCATACTGGTGTACGAGGAACCTGTAACAATCCTAGAAATTTGAGCGACCGTCAAATACGACAAATCGCTCAACATAAAGGAGTGGTTGGCATTGGTTTTTGGAAAACAGCAACCTGCGGAAATGATGCAACCGCGATCGCTCACGCTATGCGTTACGTGGCAGCTTTAGTCGGTGTTGATTACGTTGCACTTGGTTCAGATTTTGATGGTGCTGTTCGGCTTCCGTTTGATGTTGCGGATGTGGTTCAAGTTACCAATGCACTCTTAGCAGAGGGTTTTTCTAAGCAAGAAATTACAAAGATTATGGGGTTAAATGTCCTTAATCTCCTACAAGCTCTTCTTCCAGAAAAGTAGTGAGATCGCCCCCACCTCAAGTTGGATCAAGCCTTGTCAAGCCCTCGCCCATTAACCATTAAGTGAAGTGAAACCCAACCACACTTGATCGAGCGATCGCTAGATTGAGGCTGAGTGCGATCGCTACAGTAGAGTTATCGTCTAACCAAGCGAACGTATGACTGAATCACAGGCGATCGAAGCGGTGTATGAGAACGGCATCTTTCGTCCAGTACATCCCGTTGTTGGCTTAGTTGAGCATAGTAAAGTGACTCTGGCGATCGAATACGAGACTCAAGCTGTACATCCCCTGACGAAATTTGCAGGTATTCTCAGCGAAGAAGAAGCAGAAGAAGTCCAAACAATTCTTGCAGAAGAATTTGGCAAGGTTGATGACCACTGATGCTTACTTTGGGAATGTGGATGGTTTAGCAGTTGAAAATTGGTCGCTGTAGCCATGGGCTTGTTTTGGAATGGGCGTATCGCAAATAACCGCTTCAGGGCTAACTTGTGGAATATTGGTGAAAGCAAGCAGACCAGAATCCTCAAAGAAACCCTATGACGAACCCAGCAGCCTACCGCGTCGAGAAAGATTCGATGGGCGATCGACAGCTTCCCGATACGGCGTACTACGGCATTCAAACGCTACGGGCGATCGAGAACTTTCCGATTAGCGGCTTAAAGCCCTTGCCAACCTATGTCGATGCTTGTGTACTGATCAAGAAGGCAACCGCGATCGCTAACGGTGAACTCGATTGCATTACACCTGAAATCAGTCAGGCGATCGTACAGGCAGCGGATGAAGTGCTGAACGGCAAATTGCGCGAGCAGTTCGTGGTGGATGTGTATCAGGCAGGTGCTGGCACGTCGCATCACATGAACGTCAATGAAGTGCTGGCAAATCGGGCGCTGGAGCTTCTGGGCGATGTGAAGGGTAACTACAAACGGCTGAATCCTAATGATCATGTGAACTACGGGCAATCTACTAATGATGTGATTCCGACTGCCATTCGGATTGGCGGTCTACTGGCGCTGGAGCGATCGCTGTACCCGGCATTGTCAGGGGCGATCGCGGCCCTGGAAGCCAAAGCACAGGAATTTCAAGACGTGATTCGATCGGGTAGGACGCACTTACAAGACGCAGTGCCGGTGCGATTGGGCGACAACTTCCGCGCCTGGGCACAGATCTTGAGCGAACATCTGCTCCGCATTGAAACAGCCTCTAAAGATTTGATGGTGCTTGGCTTAGGTGGAAGTGCAGCAGGCACCGGACTCAATACCCATCCGCAGTATCGCTTTCGCGTGGCAGAAATCTTGTCGGATCTAATCGATCAACCGTTGCGACCAGCACCAAATCTGATGGCAGCAATGCAAAGCATGGCTCCCTTCGTTAACGTCTCTAGCTCTTTACGAAACCTGGCGCAAGATTGCGTCAAAATTTCCCACGATCTGCGCCTGCTTGATTCGGGACCGAAGACTGGCTTCAAAGAAATTCAACTGCCGCCCGTCCAGCCGGGTTCGTCTATCATGCCAGGAAAATATAATCCCGTGATGGCAGAAATGACCTCGCAGGTTTGCTTTCAGGTGATGGGCTACGACACCGCGATCGCCCTTGCTGCCCAGGCAGGACAACTTGAACTGAACGTGATGATGCCCCTCATTGCCTACAATCTGATCCACAGCGTCGAGATTCTCGGCAACACGATCGCCGCACTTGCAGAGAAGGGTATTAAAGGCATTACTGCCAATCGCGATCGTTGTCTTGCTTACGCAGAGGGCAGCTTGGCGTTAGTAACGGCACTCAACACACACATTGGCTATCTCAATGCCGCTGCTGTAGCGAAAGAATCGCTAGAAACCGGCAAATCACTCCGCGAAATCGTCCTAGAGCGAGGCTTGATGGATGCTGCAACGCTGGCAGAGGTGCTGAATCTGGAACAAATGAGCCAGATCCCAACACTTTAGGCGCTGACAGGCGTTTGGGATGTGTCAAGAACCAGTCGTTTTTAGCGGTCAGCGGTCAGCCTTCTGCCCTCTGCCTTCTTTTACAACACACCTTTGGAGCTAGGGATCGTGTGCGCCCGTCTGGGATCAATTTCGACCGCCATACGGAGCGATCTCGCCAGTGCCTTAAACGTTGCTTCGATGATGTGATGGGAGTTAATGCCGTCAAGCTGGCGAATATGTAGCGTCATTTGGGCATGGTTGACGATCGCCACAAAGAACTCGCGCACTAATTGCGTATCGTAGGTGCCAACACGCTGCGTGGGTATTTCTAGCCCATAGCTAAGGTGCGGACGACCCGAAAAATCAAGCGCCACCTGAATCAAGGCTTCGTCCAACGGCGCAACAAAGTGACCAAAGCGAACAATGCCTTTGCGATCGCCCAGTGCCTTTGCCAACGCCATCCCTAGCGTAATACCCACATCTTCGTTGGTATGGTGGTCATCAATCTCAATGTCGCCTGTCGCCCGCACGTCCAGGTCAAGCAGCCCGTGCGAGGCAATCTGGTGCAGCATGTGATCTAAAAAGGGAACCCCAGTCTTGGCAGTGCATTGTCCAGTGCCATCGAGATTCAGCGTTACCTGCACGTCTGTTTCGCCCGTCGTGCGGCTTACTGAAGCAACACGATTAAGTCCGGTCAAATTCTGAGTAAGGTTCGTAAGGCGTTCATGTCGTGACTCTGTAAGAGCGTCGCTGGTCTGCATGGCGTTTGTGCGTTAAAAGGTTTGCGTTGAGCGGCAATAACTCATTATCAGCATTTTTGGCAAAGATGAGTGCTTCGCAGCTGACTCAGCAAAAAGCCCCCGATCGCGCGATCGGGGGCAAAGGGGGTACGGAATGTTGTCTTACTTAAACTAGGCAAGCCACTCTTGAACCGCTTCAGCTTTGGTATTGGTGCGCCGTTCAGGGGTTTCGCGATTGAACTTCATATGGATGGCACGGTTCTGCTCACCGTCAGCCGCGACTGCGAGAATCGGGTAATCGATCAAGCCATCCTGGAACGACATTTGAAAGCGGAAGGTGCCGTCAGAGTTCAGCTTGATGGGACGACCGCCGATCGTGACCGTCGCATCTGGTTCCGTTGCGCCATAGACAATCAACTCAGCATCCGCAACTAGCCAGAACTGACGGGGACGGATGGGAGGTGCAGAGGCAGAGAACCCAACGCCGGACATACCAACGCCAGACATCGTAAGACCGGATGTAGTGGGGAGTGCCCAAGCACCAGCACCAGAGGGAAAGACATAGGAACTCAAGGCTTGCTCATGCACGGGCGCTTGTTGCATAGAGCCGTAGAGGGAACCCGCTACTCGCTGCACTTCGGTCGCTTCTGCCAAACCAAAAATTTGATCGTAGATGGCGTTGCCCGTACCTGTAGCGGCACCTGCAACCGCACCCGTCGTTGCTGGACGAGCGCTCGGCGGCACCAGTTCCAGGAACGTTTTGTCAACCAGCGTCTCCTCCCATGCCACTGTGATGAACTGATCATCAATCCAATCAGAGGGATAAACAGGTGGCACTCGCACTGGTGCAGAACGAGCCAGCACAAGCCAGCGACCATCCGCACAGCGATAGCCAATATCCACTACGTAGTCGCGATCGCTAACGGGAATGGGCAAGTACCACTCTCGTGCTAGCTCATCGCTAGGATATTCCTGAATACTGTGTGGCGACTGGTAAGCCAAATTAATATTGGTCACATCATAAAGACGCAGGGCGATCTGCTGTCCACCCTGGTGACGCAGTGCTTCTTTTTGTTCATTGGGGATGTCCCAATAGGTGTACGCCCACTGGGGGTCACGCGGCATCAGCACAATGCGGCTCTCGCCATAGCCAGCCGGAAGCTCATTCAGCCCTTCATCAACGGCAGACAATGAACCACCCACACGATCGTCTTGACCTAAATCAAATTTTGCTGCTTCCACTTCTGCTTGTGCCTCCAATGGTCTGGCTGAGATAGATGTGCCCTGAGTACGCTGCTGAATTTCTTGAATGGACGCTAGAAGTTGCTCTTTACGCATCCGGCTATAACGAGAGACACCATATTCACTGGCAACTCGGCGGAGTTGCCGTAAAGTCATGTCTTCAAGAGGAGGACGTTCTTTGGTCATGGCGGCTTGCTCTCCAGATTAAGCATTTGTTGCTAGTTAGCTCGATTTCAATCAGTTGCTTCTGATCCCCATTGGGATCAGAGACCCAAAGGCGCTGGGATCACTTCGTTAGGCTTATATTGCGACAAAGTAAAATTTGGGTCAAGAGTGGAAGCCACTGAATTTTAGGCATTTATACGTATTCTCAGGCAGGACGGGGATCGAAATGTTATCAAACCTTGACATTAGGTGGTTATGGGGATCACTTGCTCAAGAACTGCTGATATTTGATTCCTGGTGAGTGGAAAGGTAAAGGAGTGAAAAGGTAAAAGAGTGAAGGGTTAGCTATATCTAGAGCGCGTCTGAACGATTGTTTCGCAGCTCTCCGTCGGTGTCTCGCGTCAAGTCAAAGCCAATCAGCAGGGTCATTTCAGTCTTAGATCTAAAGCCCGTAATCAGGTCGGGCGATCGCTCGTGTTACAGGGCATTACGCTAGGCGTTACTGGCTTTGCGAGGCAGGTAGAATAGATTGCCTCATAGACAACTACAACAATTACGAGGCAGTACAGGATAGGAAGCCTGCTATGACGCATCCCCCTGAATCATTAGCTGTCGCCTTGCAATGGCACCGTAGCGGGCGTATTGCTGAAGCCGAGGCTGCGTACCGTCACCTGCTTGAGCAGCAGCCCGATGCTATCGATGTGCTCAACCTTTTGGGAGCGCTGGTCTATCAGCAGCAACGCTTTGAGGATGCGATCGCCTGCTTTGAGCGAGTCCTACGGCTGCAACCCGATAGCCCTGATGCTTATAACAGTATGGGCATTGTGCTGAAAGGGCAGGGGAAACTAGAGGGTGCGGTTGCTCACTATCAGCAGGCGCTAGCGCGACAGCCTGACCATGTGGAAGCGCTAAATAACCTGGGCAATGCGTTAAAAGAGTTGGGCAAGCTAGAGGAAGCGATCGCGGCTTACCAGCAATCCCTGAGACTGCGCCCCGCCTATCCTGAAGCGCACAATAACCTGGGCATTGCCCTCAAAGAGCAGGGGCAATTGGAGGATGCGATCATCCATTACCGAGAAGCGCTTCTGCTCAAGCCCAACTACCCAGAGGCGCACCACAACCTGGCAGTTGCCTTACAACGTCAGGGGACGCTGGATGAGGCGATCCACAACTATCAGCAGGCGATCGCACTCAAGCCTGACTATTCAGAGGCACATCATGGCTGGGGCAATACACTCCAACAGCAGGGGCAGCCAGAAGCGGCGATCGTCCACTACCAGCAGGCGATCGCGCTCAAGCCAACTTATGCTGAAGCCTATCATGGGCTGGCGACCGCACTTCAGCAGCAGGGCAAGTTAGAAGAAGCCGTCATCGCTTACCGTCAAGCGCTAACTCTGCGTGAAGCGTATCCTGAGGCGCACAACAACCTGGGTAATGCGCTACAGGAACAGGGGCAACTGGAAGCGGCGATCGTCCACTATCAACGCGCACTCACCCTACGCCCCCAATTTGCAGAAGCGCATAGCAACCTGGGAGCAGTGCTGAGAACACAGAAGCAATATGAGGCGGCGATCGCTCAGTTTCAACAGGCGCTTGCCCTACGTCCCGACTATGCCGAAGTGCACAACAATCTGGGGAATACCTATCAGGATCAAGGCAAGCTAGACGCAGCGATCAACTGTTACCGCCGAGCCTTAGCCATTAATCCTAACTCTGCCGAAATTCGCAGTAACTTAGGCAACTTGCTTCAGCAGGATGGCGAGTTTGAAGAAGCCTTTGAGCACTTGGAAGCCGCAATTGCTATCCAACCTGATTACGTAGGGGCATACAACAACCTGGGCATTGCCCGTCGCAACTATGGCGACACTACCGCTGCCTTTGCTGCTTATGAACAAGCCCTTGCCATCGATCCAGCGTTTATCGAAGCACAGTGGAACAAAGCCCTGACTCAATTGTTTACAGGCGATCTGGCACAAGGCTTTGCTGGCTACGAGTGGCGGCTCCAGTGGAGCAAATTTAGAGAGCA
>DATNQS010000553.1:0-7345 GCA_036703925.1 Candidatus Sericytochromatia bacterium | reverse complement strand
ATGACCCCGTTGAACATAGCGCGATCGGTTTGCAGCTACTTCAGGCTGACTTGAATAGGAATTTCCAGCTTGGACAGCAGATCGCTGAAACTCTGGAGGTTTTCAGGGCTGAAATCCAATTGAGCCATCAAGCCAACCAATGACTGTGCTTGTTCTAGCGGTGTGCCTTCAATGAATTGAGGGGGAACCTCAATCGTCATTTCTGCCAACATATCCGTCAGAATGGGACCGATGAGGATTGGGCGACTTGGCTCTGGAGCAACTTCATTCAGTGCTTTGCCAGAGGCGATCGCCAAAGCATAGTTGATCTGGTCAAAGTCTCCAGTCAGGGTAGTGGGGTAAGTGTTGGGCAAGAACGTACCCCGAATCTCTGGGTTGAGCAGCACTTTGACGGGTGCGGCACTCTGAGACACAAAGCGTCCCCTCAGAATTTCGAACAGTGCAGGCAGCGTCAGTTTGACATAACCACGTATTTCCAAATCAGGGTTTGGGTCAGATAACAGGCTCAAAGGCAACTTGGGCAAAAGCTGCACCGAGGCAGTTTGTCCTGCTGGTAAGCGGAAAGAACCACTAAAGCTAGTGGCAGTCACGCCACCTGAAAGGGCGATCGATGTGTTGGCTCCAGCAATATCAACCAATAAGTCAGCATTGTTGAACAACGTGCGATCGGGGTCAGCCGGATTAGGCTTGCTGATGACAAATTCCAACCGAAACGTGAGATCTTTGGCTTCTAAATTGCTGATAGTTAGGAAGTAGCCCTGCACAGCACGTCGAGCAACAGCCGTAACAGCAGCACTGCCAGGAGCAGCGGCAGGAAAGCGTGGTGCGATCGGTTTTACTAACAGTTCAAACGTTGAAAGTTCCATACTTTACAATCTCCAGGTGTGGGGGTTAACTCCAGGCTCAACGCCTTTACAACCCAATTCTGGCTGAAATAATTTGAAAGCCTGCTACCCGTCGGGGTGATTTCCGCGCTCAAAAATGAGCTTAGAAAAAGGCACTTTAAATCTACCTTTCACCAGTTTCCTATACAAAGCTAAAAGCCAAGCAGAGCAAATATTTTCGTTCTGCTTGGCACAATTTATTGCCTTAATTAAGGCTGTTAAAGCCCCTGATCTTCGTAATAGTAGCTATTTCAATCTTTTTAAGGGATTTCCAATTCACCCATTACCTGATCTCTTCTTCTCTAGAAAGAGCAGAAGTAATATCTTCCTCAATTCTTCAGTGAAGCAATCTACAGTTGCCCTAGATGATCTTGAGGCATATCAGCCAATTGAAGGCATCTTGTATTTAATTAGCTTTGTCTACCTTTTCAAGCCTATTGAATCAGATTAGTATGCTTTTCTGATTGATGAATGGGTTACAAAGCCTGGTTTATCAAACTGTTGCAACCGCCAGTTCTAGCTGTAGCACGATCGAACTGAATTCTTTCCCTGAAAGCACCTTCAGTCATTCCACCCAGTTCTCACTCAGTTCTACACTGCACACAGATAAAATTCCGGGATGCGTCTACTTGGAGACAAAAAGATGCTATTATCGCTTCGTGGAAGCAAGCTACAAAGCCGGACAGAAGCCGCTCGTAGTATCTAAAGGCGAACTGGTCGAGACCCTAGTCTGTGTTCGCGAAGCGTTCCTATAGAAGTTAGTATTAGCCATCAGAGACTCTGCGGGAAGAGGGCTACGTGCTGCATCGATCGGTCTATATCAATGGTCTGATTACTGCCTGTTTCAGTAGGGTTTACCTGAGCTGAATCGGTAAGATCACAATATGCTGAGTACTCCGACTCTCCAACTATCATTCAGACGTCGCCTCATCCGCACGATCGCGCTGCCAGTCTCGCTCATGCTGTTCTTGGCAGGAGTGTCCATTTGGCAGATCGGTCGTCTTCTCTTTGTGATGCAGTGGGTTGAGCATACCGATCAGGTCATTGCTCAAGCAAACCGGGTAGAAAGGCTCTTTTCAGAGGTGGAGTCTGGTCTGCGGGGCTATCTCCTTACAGGTGACGCCGCACTGCTTGAGCCGTACAAACAAGCAGAGGTGCTGGTAGAACCTTCATTCCAGACCCTGGTCGATCTAGTTTCAGACAATCCCTCCCAAGGCCAACGTTTAATTCAGGTTGAAACGCAATATCAGCAGTGGAGCAGCTATATTCCTTCCTTGATCGCGAACAAACAGAGTCAGAAGGCTCTACCGATCGCATCTTTAAAGAAGCGCAATCAAATTATGGTCGCGATTCGTAGCGAGATGAACCAGTTTATTCAAACAGAGGAGCAACTGCGGAACACCCGCTCTAGAAGAGTTCAACGTACGACTCAAACGGTCATCGGCAGTAGCATTGCGCTGGCTAGTGTACTCGGAGCCATACTTGCCTATTTCATCTGGCGTCAAATTCACTCGGTTTCTCGTATTTACGAAGACGCATTAAAGGTAGCTCACGAACAAACTCAATCGGTACAACGATCGGCTGAGCGCCTCAAAATTCTGCATGAGATTGACCAGGCAATTTTAGCGGCTCAATCAATTGAGTCATTAGCGCATGAAACGCTTTCCAAGCTGAAAGGCATTGCTGGCTATAAGGAAGGCGCAGTTATTCTGCTTAAATCTGATAACGCAACCGAAGCTCAGATTTTGGCAGAGGAGATCGATATAGAGTTAGCCGGAACGATCGTACTCATGACAGAGCAAGGAGCACTAAACGCGCTTGAATGCACTGACTCTCTCTGCTACGTCAAAGACACTTCTACCCTCTCCCATCGTTCAGCGGCTCTAGAAGCCTTATTAGCCAAGGGTTATCACAGCCTCCTGACGGTGCCTCTGCGCGTAGAGGGAAACTCGATCGGTGATCTCCATTGGTTTGCGGCTCCCGTAGATGCGTTTGATGCTCAGAAGCAGGAAGTCTTTCGTGAAGTGGCGGCTCAGTTAGCGATTGCAATTCAACAGTCGAGGCTGCGATCGCAGCTGCAAAAATATGCTGCTGAACTGGAGCAGCGAGTGGCAGAACGTACTATGCGTTTGCAGGCAGCGAATGACGAGTTAGAAGCGTTCTCTTATACAGTTGCCCACGATCTGAGAGCACCGCTGAGAGGCGTTGAAGGCTATGCGTCAGCACTCATTGAAGATTATGGAGCGCAATTAGATGAAGTCGCGCAAGACTACATTCATCAGGTCATTGCAAGCATTCACCGAATGAATAACCTTGTCCAAGACTTGCTGGCATATAGCCACCTGAGCCGGGAAGAGCTGGAGCTTGTACCCGTTTCCCTGACACATGTACTAGCAGAAGCTCAAGCACAACTAGAGTCAGCCTTAAAAGAACTACAAGCTGAAATCACCGTAGCTGAGCCCTTGCCTAGAGTGATGGGACATTACACGACCCTCGTGCAAGTTGTTGTCAACTTGCTGTCTAACGCCGCTAAATTTACAGCAATGCAAAGTAAGCCACAAATTTGGATCTGGGCTGAAGCAAAGCAGAACCAGGTGCGTCTTTGGGTCGAAGACAACGGCATTGGCATTGAACCACAGTATCAACAGCAGATCTTTGGAGTTTTCGAGCGGTTACATGCTAGAGATGCTTACCCTGGTACTGGCATTGGTCTAGCTATTGTCCGTAAGGGTGTAGAGCGTCTAGGTGGGCGATCGGGCGTAGAATCCACGTTTGGTAAAGGAAGCCGATTCTGGGTGGAGTTACAAGGAGTAAAGCCGTGAATAGCCTGCACAGTTCTACAATTTTGCTTGTAGAAGACGATCCGGCTGATGTGTTTAGAATCCAGCGAGCCTTTCGCAAAGCGGACATCACTAGCCCGATGCAAGTGGTAGATGATGGCGAAAAAGCCATTCATTACTTAAGCGGGCAAGCACTCTATCAAGATCGGGATTGCTATCCGTTACCAGTGCTGGTTCTGCTTGACCTTAAACTCCCCCGCCGCTCTGGCTTCGATGTCCTTAACTGGCTGAGAAATGAGTCTGATACAAAACTTTTGCCTGTGGTAGTTTTAACCTCGTCTGAGCAACAAAGTGATATCGATCAAGCCTACGCCGCAGGAGCCAATTCTTACTTAGCTAAGCCACCGAGTCCGACTGAATTACTAGAAATGGCACGGACTATTGGCCTTTATTGGCTTCTTTTTAACCGTTTACCCAAAGCCAAGATCAGCTAAAACAGTTTGAATTCTAGAGAAAAATTAAGATGACGCAATTACAAGAGCGACAGCAGCAGACAGTTTTAATCATAGAAGATGAGGCTTCCGATCGTTTTCCGCTGGAGCGAGCCTTCCACCAACTTGGTTCAGAATTTTCGCTTCAAGTGGTTGAAACAGGGCAAGCAGCGGTTGCCTACCTTGAGGGGAAGGAACCTTACAGCGATCGCTCCCAATTTCCTTTACCCAAGCTGATTGTTCTTGACCTGCGGTTGCCAGGTATGTCAGGTTTAGATCTGCTTAAATGGATACGTCAGCAATCCCAATTTAAGGACTTGCCGATTATTACCCTAACCGCTTATGGCAACCGTGACCTACCCCGCGCCTATGAGCTAGGCATTAATTTTTACCTGCTCAAACCCGCCGAAGCTGATTCATTAGCTGAAATCTTGCAAGCAATTGGCTTATATCAAAGATAAACCCTCTATGTTTTTGAGCTATGCGGATGAAAGGACTTGAACCTTCACTTCTTACGAAACTAGAACCTAAATCTAGCGCGTCTACCAATTCCGCCACATCCGCTTATCTAGCCAGACTATCATACCAAAGCCTTGTCACATGATCGCTCACTATTTGTGAGTTCTTAGAATGAAGCGAGGCGTGAGGCATCGATCGCGCTTGCTCAGGCATAATTGCTCACGAATTGATGAAATTCGGATCATCGCTTAAGGTTAGAGAGGTACTTCTCTAAAAATGTCTGCAACGTCTTTCGATCGCCGCCGCAAGTTGCTGTACTGTGCGATCGCCTCAGAAAAAACGTGACGAAAAGACTCAGTTCAGCCGTATTCAATTTCAAGGAAATTCATTTATGACCGCTACCCCTGTTCGTCCAACAGAGCAAAAACATGAAGTTAAAGATTTGTCCCTCGCCCCCTTAGGACGGCAGCGGATTGAATGGGCAGGACGCGAAATGCCAGTGCTGCGGCAAATTCAGGAACGGTTTGAAAAGGAAAAGCCTTTAGCAGGTATTCGGCTGGTCGCTTGCTGCCACATCACCACTGAAACAGCGCACTTAGCGATCGCCCTCAAAAGCGGTGGTGCTGATGCGGTCTTAATTGCCAGCAACCCGCTCTCGACTCAAGATGATGTCGCAGCAAGTTTGGTAGCAGACTACGGTATTCCTGTGTTTGCTCAACGTGGCGAAGACAGCGAAACCTACCTGCGCCATGTGCAAATTGCCCTGGATCACCGACCCAATATCATCGTGGATGATGGTTGTGATGTCGTGGCAACAATGGTGCAAGAACGTCAGCAGCAGTTGTCTGAATTGATCGGCACAACTGAAGAAACGACCACTGGGATTGTGCGTCTACGTGCCATGTTCAACGCTGGCGTGCTGACCTTTCCAGCCGTCAATGTCAATGATGCCGACACCAAGCATTTCTTCGATAACCGCTACGGCACCGGACAATCAACTCTGGATGGCATTATCCGGGCGACAAATATTCTTCTAGCAGGAAAGACGATCGTCGTCGCTGGCTATGGCTGGTGCGGCAAGGGTACAGCCCTACGCGCACGCGGCATGGGTGGCAACGTCATTGTGACTGAGATTGACCCAGTACGGGCGATCGAAGCCGTCATGGATGGCTTCCGCGTCGTGCCGATGGCAGAAGCCGCAAAATATGGCGACATCTTCATTACCGTGACGGGCAACAAGCACGTCATTCGGGGTGAACACTTTGAGTCAATGAAAGATGGCGCGATCGTCTGTAACTCTGGTCACTTCGACATTGAAATCGACCTCAAAGCCTTAGGTGCTCAGGCAACTGATGTCAAAGACGTGCGCAACTTTACGCAAGAATATCGCCTTAAGAGTGGTAAGTCGGTTGTTGTATTAGGTGAAGGTCGCCTGATCAATTTGGCTGCTGCCGAAGGACATCCTAGCGCCGTAATGGATATGAGCTTTGCCAACCAGGCGCTTGCTTGCGAGTATCTCGTCACAAACAAAGGCAAACTGGAACCAGGCATTCACTCAATTCCGGTAGAAGCAGACAAGGAAATCGCTCGCTTGAAACTACAGGCAATGGGCGTTGCGATCGACTCCCTCACCCCAGAGCAAGTGGAATACGCTAACTCTTGGACATCGGGTACTTGAGCTTACTAAAGGCAAACGATTGCTTAGAGTCTGCTTTAGGACTTACGCGTAAGGTGTTTAGATCCCCGACTTCTGGCTGAAACTTAGCTATAAAACCTAGTCCCATTGTAGAAGTCGGGGATCTTCAAACGATTGCTTAGAATCAGCCTAAGGTAAATTCCGTATCCTGCTTCAGCTTTGTCTGAGGCAGGATTTTTTTAAGGCAGCGGGGAAGTTAAGGGAAACACAGGAACAAAGAAAGTGATTCTCTCAGTTTAGGGGTTTAAGTTCAGAGTTGTTAGAGCTTTGTGAAGTCAATTCTGCCCACTGACTGCTGATTGCTCAACAGCTATTGCCGCGTCTTAAACAACACTTCGGGATCTTCAAGTTCGGCATAATCAACAAACGAGCCTGCGTGAGGTTCAGCCGTATTAAAGCGAGCGAGAACTTCGGGATGAATCGCAGTGAGGGCGCGCGATCGATGGCTGACGTAGAAGGTGAAGTTAATACTGCCAACACGAATGCGATCGCCATCCTTCAATATATGACGCTGCTGAAGCCGCTCACCATTTACAAAAGAGCCGTTCATGCTATTCAGGTCAATCAACTGAAAGCCCACATCCTGAATATATAAAATGACTGCATGACGACGAGACATCGCCCGATCTTTCAGTGGGATTGCGGCTTCGCGGTTACGCCCGATCGTCCAGACCATCTGCGGTTGAGCCAACGTTTGAGATTCATTAGGCAAATTGGTAATAATAAACGCCTGCTTTCCCTGCACCACGCCCTGAATGTATTTCAGCGGTTCAGAGAGCGTTTCAGTGGGAACCGCCTCTGGCTGGCTGACTGGCAAATCCATCATCAGGGTGGCAGCTTTAGCAAACGAAGCCTCATCACCCTCGGCAAACACATCAGCATATGCCGCCTGATTCACTGAAGGAGAAACCTGAGCTGCTATAGAGTGCGAGTCAGCTTGCTGCTTTTGCGGTTCAAATGAGCTAAGTTTCGGGTTCATGCGTACTTTCTAAACAAGGAGTATGTGACGGCGATTCAGTTTAGCTAGAGTGCCCT
>DATNQS010000552.1:0-5177 GCA_036703925.1 Candidatus Sericytochromatia bacterium | reverse complement strand
CAGGATGATGGCGGGAATGCCCAAGTCATAGACTTCCTTCGCTTCTTCCACAATTTTGTCTACTGAAAGCTGGAAGACTCCAGGCATAGAGCTTACTTCTTTAGCAATGCCCTCACCTGGTACAGCGAAAAGTGGGTAAACGAGGTCGCTGGTGGTCAATACCGTTTCGCGTACCATCCGACGAAGCTGGGGATGGCTGCGAAGGCGACGGGGACGCTGGTTTGGAAACATAGGATTGATGCGGCGAGAGGACAAGGGGATGAGCGGTCAGCTATCAGCGGTCAGCAGTCAATGACTAAATGGTGTGGTGAAGTTGGTCATTGATCGTGATTTGTGGATGACTTACCAAAAGCGTGTGAGACTCAAAGCGTATCAAACTCAAGCTGAACGCTTTCTACTGATTGCTGATAGCTCTAAAAGTCTAAAACGTTCTGTAGTTCCTTACCCACGTCTTTCGTTAAGTTGTGTTGCAAAGAAGGCGAAGGTAGCACTCGGTGACAAACCGTTGTTCGCCTGTTGATTGTCAGCTGTTAGCTTTCAGCCGTCAGCCTTTGAGTTTACATCCCTCACCCCTCACCCCTCAAAACTCCCTCACCGATGGCTTGCCGTCAATGACTTCACCGACCAGCACCAAACTGGCAACGCCAACAAATAAGCCATTTTCAAGCACGCCAGGAATGTTGTTGAGGGTTTTCTCCAACTCAGCAGGGTTGTCAATGCCAGCATCAAATTTTACGTCGATGACAAAGTTGCCTTGATCGGTGATCACAGGACCCGCCTTTTTGACACCCATACGGAGCTGGGGTTTGCCGCCCAGTGCCACGATCGCCTTCATCACCGGACTCATCGCCATGGGAATAACTTCCACAGGCAGCAGGAAGGTTGTGCCCAGCTTATCGACTAACTTGCCGCCATCAACGACCACAATGAACTGATCCGCAAACGAATCAACGATCTTTTCCTGGGTGTGTGCTGCGCCGCCGCCTTTGATCAGGTTTTTCTGTGGATCGACTTCATCAGCACCATCGATCGCCACATCAATACGATCGACTTCATCCAGCGTTGTGAGGGGAATGCCATACTCCTTTGCCAGCACGATCGCCTGAAATGATGTACTCACCCCTTTAATATCTTTGAGGTCACCACGTTTAAGACGATCGCCCAATGCCTGAATCGCAAAAGCTGTCGTTGACCCAGTGCCCAGTCCTACAATAGAACCTGACTGCACGCGCGCGGCGGCAGCCTCACCAACCTGCTTTTTCGATT
Organism: Candidatus Sericytochromatia bacterium; assembly: GCA_036703925.1. Lineage (GTDB taxonomy): Bacteria > Cyanobacteriota > Cyanobacteriia > Leptolyngbyales > Leptolyngbyaceae > Stenomitos. Next base: position 3,911 of record DATNQS010000552.1, on the reverse strand, counting down.
GTGTTGTCGGGTCAAGTTCAGTGCTCATAGGGGCATCTTGGAGTAATGAGTTGTTAGAAAGGAGAAAGGATAGCTAAAAAGCCAATGGTTGAAGGAGTCAGAAATCCGAAGTTACATTTAGAATTTAAAACTCAAATTTTAATCACTCATTCTTCACCCTTTAGCCTTTCCTTCTGCCTTCGTCAGTCTACTATTGATGGGCGATCTTCCTATGAGTTGGCACGAAGATTTTTCCGAAACGGACTATCAGCAATACTGGCATCTGACACCCGAAGCGCGGGTGCAACTGTTGGCTGATGAGCAAACGACTGAGGGCTTGCAGACCCTTCTGTTATATCAGCAAGGGCAGCAGGCGTTGGATGGTGGTAATGTCAACACGGCGATCGCCAGTTTTACTGAGGCATTGACGCTAAGACCGGGCTGGCAAGAGGTTTGGATCGGTCATGCTGCCGCGTTGCTAAACGCGGGTGAGCCAGTAGCGGCGATCGTCAGTTGCGATCATGCGCTAGAGCTAGACCCAAATGCGGCTGAAGCCTGGAGTTTGCGGGGCAAAGCGCTCTACCATCTTGGACGCTCTGAAGAAGCGACTAAAAGCTGCGATCGTGCCCTGGAGCTAAACCCTGATGACTATCAGACGTGGAGTACCCTCAGCGATGCCCTAAGCCACCAGGGGCGCTACGAAGCCGCGGTCGTGAGTTACGACAAAGCGCTGGCGTTGAAACCGGATGAACCCTTTACCTGGGGCAGTCGGGGTGCGGCACTGCAAAAGCTGGGTCGCTATGAAGAAGCTGTTGCCAGCTATGACAACCTCTTACAAGTAGAGCCAAAACGCCACAAACTTTGGCACCAGCGCGGGCTGGCTTTGCGAAAAATGCGTCGCTTTGATGCCGCGATCGCCAACTTTGATGAAGCACTGACCCTTCAGCCTGACTTTTACCCTGCTACTCGTAGCAAATTGTTCTTGCTGCTGCAAACGGGACAACTCTTTCGCTATGTCATGGGCAGCAAAACGCTAGCAGAACAGGCGAAAGTGACCAATGACCTGCGGAATGTACTTGACTCTCTGATCAAAACGAAACTGCCAACGCTGGTTGTCATCGCACTGGTTGTTCTTTCCAGCACCCATAGCCGAGTAACAGCGCTGACGATCGCGGGTATCTTCCTGCTCATCGCCACGATTAGCGATTTCATTACAGAAGCCAAACGCTAAGGGACACAGCTTAAACAATTTTCCTATCGATCCCATGCGTTTGCGGAATTGCTCTTACTATATCGATAGCGCTTTGAGATTTAGGAGAGCGTCAACACAAGGTAAGCGAAACCTGGTGCAGCTCTGTCGTTCTCACGTTTTTATCTGCACACAGTTACTTCAATTTCCCTTGATGAAGCATCCTGCTAAGAGGCGTTTATTACTGGTTTGGGCGTGTTAGACCGTAGAAAAGCAAGAATGTTGTGTTCGCACCCGACAGTTTCTTGTTAAGTGTGTGTCACAATGTAAACGGTTTTCCCGACCACGTGAAGCACTTTAACCATAGGCATGAGCAATGGAAGCAATCTATCAGTACGCCTGGCTGATTCCAGTCTTGCCGCTGGCTGGCGCAATGATTGTAGGCTTGGGGCTAATCTCCTTCAACAAAGCGACGAATAAACTGCGGCAGGTTAATTCAATTTTTCTCGTCTCGTTGATTGGGGCGACGTTGGTGCTGTCTGTAGCGCTGTTGTGGAGCCAGTGGAATGGGCACGCTCCCTACACCCAGATGATTGAGTGGGCATCAGCAGGCGATTTTCATCTCCGCATGGGCTACACCATCGACCACCTTACGGCTCTCATGCTGGTGATTGTGACAACGGTGGCATTCCTTGTCATGATCTACACCGATGGTTATATGGCGCATGACCCGAGCTATGTACGGTTCTACGCCTACCTGAGCCTGTTTAGCGCTTCGATGCTGGGTCTGGTGCTGAGTCCAAACCTGGTGCAGGTCTACATCTTTTGGGAACTGGTGGGGATGTGCTCCTACCTGCTGATTGGCTTTTGGTTCGATCGCAAAGGTGCGGCTGATGCGTGCCAAAAAGCGTTTGTGACAAACCGGGTCGGTGACTTTGGTTTGCTGCTTGGTATTCTTGGACTTTACTGGGCAACGCAGAGCTTTGATTTTGCGACGATCGGCGAACGACTGCAAGATCTGGTAGAAACGGGTGCTCTTAGCGGTGGACTAGCAGCACTCTTTGCCATTCTGATTTTCTTAGGACCCGTGGCGAAGTCGGCGCAGTTTCCGCTTCACGTTTGGCTACCGGATGCAATGGAGGGTCCAACTCCGATTTCAGCGCTGATTCATGCGGCGACGATGGTGGCGGCTGGGGTCTTCCTCATTGCCCGGATGTTTCCTGTGTTTGAAGGCATTCCAGTTGTGATGGATGTGATTGCTTACACAGGTGCCTTCACAGCATTTTTAGGTGCTTCGATCGCCATCACGCAAAACGACATCAAGAAAGGCTTGGCGTATTCCACCATGTCGCAGTTGGGTTACATGGTCATGGCGATGGGCGTAGGGTCTTACAGCGCTGGTATGTTCCACCTGATGACGCACGCTTATTTCAAGGCAATGCTCTTTCTGGGGTCTGGGTCGGTTATTCATGGGATGGAGCATGTAGTAGGGCACAATCCGGCATACGCTCAGGATATGCGGCTGATGGGCGGCTTGCGGAAATATATGCCATATACGGGCATCACCTTTTTGATTGGGACGTTGGCGATTTCGGGGATTCCACCGTTTGCAGGCTTCTGGTCAAAGGACGAGATTCTTGGTAATGCCTTTGCGGCAAACCCGGTGCTATGGGGTGTCGGTTATCTGACAGCAGGCATCACGGCATTCTATATGTTTCGGATGTATATCTTGACGTTTGAGGGTGGGTTTCGGGGCAATGATGCCACGGTACGCCAACTGATCAAGGTCGAGCAACTGCAAGCACAAGGGCTAACCTTTGGCCCCGGTGCCATGAATCCTCAAGAACTGACGTTGGCGGCTGACCATGATCACGCTGAGGGCGCACATAATGACCATGAGCGCCACAGCGAATCGCCTCATGAATCGCCCTTTACGATGACGCTGCCGTTGGTGATTCTGGCGGTGCCATCCATACTGATTGGGTTGGTAGGCACACCGTTTGCCAACTACTTTGAAGCCTTTATTCATGCTCCTGGTGAAGCGGTGGAACTGGCAGCAGAAGGTGGCGAGAACCTGAATGAGTTTCTTGTCATGGCGGGTAGCTCAGTCGGCATTTCGCTCATTGGCATCTCGCTGGCGATTCTGATGTATGGGCGGAAGAAGATTAATCCAGCGACGATCGCTGCTAAGATTCCCACGTTTTATCAGCTATCGAAAAACAAATGGTACTTTGACGATGTTTACCACAATGTCTTTGTCTTGGGCAGCCGTCGTTTAGCGCGGCAAGTCCTGGAAGTCGATTACAAAGTGGTCGATGGCGTTGTGAATTTGGCAGGGTTAGGAACGCTGCTTACGGGTGAACTGCTTAAGTATGTTGAGAATGGTCGTGCTCAGTTCTACGCGCTGATTGTGTTTGCGGCAGTGCTCGGTCTAGTGATCTTCTCTGGCATAGCTTAAGAAGTTGTTAGCGGTTTAGTTGTTAGTGGGGAGAGGCAGATACACTACTCTGGCTGGCAGCTTGACGCTAACGAAAATCGGGCCGTGGCTGGTCTGGCTCTAAGTAATAAGCACTTGAGCCGCCTTGCAATGAGCTTGAGCCAATGTATGTTTAAGCGCTCAATTCAACGCTTTAGAAACCTGTTCTCATAACTAACAACTAATAACTGGTTACTGATGCTTACTGCTAATTTCCCCTGGCTAACGACTAGCATCCTGTTTCCGATCGCAGCCTCGCTGTTGATT
>DATNQS010000551.1:0-2121 GCA_036703925.1 Candidatus Sericytochromatia bacterium | reverse complement strand
CGCAGACAGAACCGTCTTAACGCCTTGCGCTACGTTCTAGCAACCACAACCTTGATCAGCACAACCTTGACAAACAAAACGCGCTGCAAGCCTGAAGCTCAATTTCGTAGTACCAAAGTCGTCTTTCAGCACAAAATGCGGCGGCAAGGGCAAGCGAGGGATTAAACCCTGTAGGGTCAAACTGACTGTGATCTTCTAGCCGTCAAATAAAAGTTGACAGACTCCTAGTAGGATGGATCAACAGAAGCACAACGCTGCAATTTACTAATTCCCATTCCCATGAGCCAGCATCCAGACAGTATTGCTCCCCACGGTGGGCAACTGATTAATCGCATCGCTAATCCGCAACAGCGGGCAGAGTTTCTCGACAAAGCTGACTTTTTGCCCAGAGTAAAGCTAGAGGCGCGGGCGGTTTCCGATCTGGAGATGATTGCGATCGGTGGCTTTAGTCCCCTCACAGGCTTTATGCATGAAGCCGATTACAACGGGGTTGTCAATGAGATGCACCTGGCAAACGGCTTGCCCTGGTCGATCCCCATTACCTTACCCGTATCAGAAGACGTAGCCGCACCGTTAAAAGAAGGCAGCTTGATCCGGCTGGACAATCCCTACGATGGCTTTGTCGGCGTTTTGCATCTGACCCAAAAATACCGCTACGACAAGCGTCACGAGGCATTGCTTGTCTATCGCACGAATGAAGAGAAGCATCCGGGTGTGTCGGTTGTATATCGGCAAGGAACCGTCAACTTGGCGGGTGAGATTTGGCTGCTAGAGCGCAACCCTCACACGTTGTTTCCCACTTATCAAATTGATCCCCTGGAGTCACGATCGCTCTTTCACGGTAAAGGCTGGAAGACGATCGTGGGCTTCCAAACGCGCAACCCTATCCATCGCGCCCACGAATACATCATCAAATGTGCGCTCGAAACCGTTGATGGGCTCTTTCTCCATCCCCTCGTTGGCGCAACAAAAGAGGATGATATTCCTGCTGACGTACGAATGCGCTGCTACGAGATCATGCTAGAGCACTACTTTCCTAGAGAGCGCGTCATCCTGGCAATCAATCCCGCCGCTATGCGCTATGCCGGACCTCGTGAAGCCATCTTTCACGCTCTTGTACGCAAAAACTATGGCTGCACTCACTTTATTGTTGGACGCGATCATGCAGGTGTGGGCGACTACTATGGCACCTACGATGCACAACACATCTTCGACGAATTTGAACCAGCAGAACTGGGGATTGCTCCAATGAAGTTTGAACACGCTTTCTATTGCCTGCGAACCGAATCAATGGCAACCACAAAAACCAGCCCCAGTACCCGCGAAGAGCGCGTGCACCTATCTGGTACGAAAGTGCGAGAACTGCTGCGTCGGGGTGAACTACCGCCACCTGAATTCTCCCGCCCACAAGTTGCCGCTGAATTAGCAAGAGCAATGCAGCTACCGGAGCTGTCGTATGAGATTTAGTCAAGGCGGGAAGGTGAAGGTGTAAAGGAGTAAAAGGGTGACATGACAAAGCGTACGATCGGGCTACTGTTTGGCGGTTGCTCTGGAGAACACGAGGTGTCGATCGCTTCAGCACGAGCGATCGCCCAAGCTCTGAGCGCTGGTAGCAATGCCGCTGCCTATACGCTCCTACCCTTTTACATTCAGAAAAACGGGCAGTGGTGCGATAGCGCGATCGCGCAACAGGTACTTACCTCTGGTCGGCCCCTGTCATCCGATCTTGCCTCTAGCGATCCCGTTGATCGCTGGCGTTTACCGCCCACTGCTGGCACTGTAGACGTTTGGTTTCCCGTGCTACACGGTCCGAACGGCGAAGATGGCACCGTACAAGGACTTTTGACGCTGATGCAGACCCCCTTCGTTGGCTCTAGCATTTTGGGATCAGCGATCGGCATGGACAAGCTCGCCATGAAGACGATGTTTGCTCAAGCTGGCTTGCCTCAAGTTAACTACATGGCAGTCAGTCGCTCTCAGGTCTGGTCAAATCCCTGCATCTACCCCAAACTGTGCGACGACATTGAAGCCCAGCTTGCCTATCCTTGCTTTGTCAAACCCGCTAATCTCGGCTCTTCAGTTGGCATCTCTAAAGTCCGGACTCGTACCGAACTCGAAGCC
>DATNQS010000550.1:0-4410 GCA_036703925.1 Candidatus Sericytochromatia bacterium | reverse complement strand
CGCTCGCTGCAAACCTTGCGCGATCGCAGCAATCAGGCATGGCAGGTAGTGCTTTACAAGCAGGTGCAAGGTGGGTTGACGCAGAGTTTACATCTACGGCTAGTAGGCTTTCCGGGCGGAGCAGCGTTAGAGCATCCTCATTCACTGAAAATCACAACTGGAACAGAGCGCATCTGGTTAGCACCAGAAACTCCGCCTGTTACGGATACCTCGAATGTCGCGGAGTATGACCTACTTGAGGTGATGCGTGAGTTAAACTCGACGACACCGCTGCGGTTGACAGTGCCTGTGCAGGGGCAACCGATCGAACTCCCCGTGCCACCGTTTGCCGTTGAAGAATGGCGACAGGTCGCTCAAAAATAAGCAGAAAGCAGCCAACGCTGATACAGTATCAGGCATTTGAAGGCGGTTGAACCTGAGCTGCCAAGGCGATCGCCTTTGGGAAAATACGATATTCCTGCGTATGGATACGATCGTGCAGCGTTTCGAGCGTGTCATTGGGGAGTATCGGCACTGCTGCCTGCATGATGATGTCGCCGCTGTCCACTTCTGGTACGACTAGATGCACTGTGCAACCTGTGATTTTCACCCCTGCTGTCAGCGCTTGCTCCACAGCGCGGTTGCCCTTAAAGCTGGGGAGTAGACTGGGATGAATGTTCAAAATGCGTCTGGGGAAGGCGTTGATCAAAACAGGCGTCACAATCCGCATCCAGCCTGCCATGATGACCCATTCCACATTATGCTGTCGGAGCGTTTCGACGATCGCTTTATCCAGTGCTTCTCGGCTCTTAAACTCGCGATGATTGAGCAGCACGGCAGGAATACCCCAACGATCGGCTCTAGCCGCCGCCTTTGCACCAGGATTGTTGTAAAGCAGCACGTTCACCTGCGCGTGAAGCTGCTGATCGGCAATGGCTTGGGCGATCGCCTCAAAGTTACTGCCACTCCCCGATGCCATCACACCCAACTTTAACAGTGGGGCATTTTGAAGAGAATTGCTTGCCACTTCAGGAGCAACGAGGCTAGGTGTAGGCGTAACGTGATTAGTCACCGACTCTAAACTCATGTAGCGGTCTCATTTTGCTGAAGATTTCTTCAACTCGCTGCCAGGGGGCAGGGTCGTGTCGTCAGAAATTTTCTGAAAAAGTGTGGCGTTGTCATTCAGCTCCTTAGGACGCAGTTTGCCAGGTCGGGTGCCCAACATCTGTACACGCAAATCGCCATCGGCTGTAAACTCAAATAGGGTTTCAACCGTTTTACCTGGTGCCAAAATGACATCCAGATGCATGGGTTGGGGTTTGTCGTCGAGACGATATTGTACTTGCTTGGCGATCGCGTTCCCCGACATAGACGTGCCCGAAAGGATGTACAGCTTACCTTCTGGCGCAAAGACAAACATCACTGTATCACCCTCCAATGGTTCCTTTGTTAACCATTGTCCCAAAAGCTTCTCGACAACTGGGATCGTAGTCAAAGCAGGCGTTGTTACAGGCATTTCCGCAGCCTGTAGTGCGAATTTTCCAGGCAATGGCTCGGCACTAGCTAAGTGGCTGATAAAGACGGTTGCCATACCGAAACAACCGATGATGAACCTGAGCGCTAAAGCAGCATGATCGCGAGAGGCAAAAGCAGGTAAGTGGTGCGTTTGAGTCAATTGATTCATAAGCATACTATCAGCAAGTGAGCAGCGTCAGCAGGTGTCAGCATCTTATACGGAATCAAGTCAAGGCGTATTCTTTAGCCGAAACTTAAGAGCTTTTCTATCAATATCTCGTTAATATACTCAAAGCAGCCTAATCGAAATGGTTTTGAGCTGACGATCGTTCAAGCTGTAGTGAAGGGTAGAATTGGTTTGGAGCCGCACGATCGATTGCTAAAGCGGCATCATGTTGCCCGCAGGTATATGCTTCGCTTGATGCTTTTTACTCTACACCACTCAAACGATCTTGATTCAAGGCAGCATTGGCAGAACCAACACCGTTAGCTAGGCATACTAGAAAATGTGTCCACTAGTAGGGAAACCGACATCGAAATGAGCCATTGATGACATCACTTCAAACGGCGATCGTTCAAGTGCTGGGAACGAGCTTAATTCGTCCAGCATCCATCTCCGACATCAGCAGCTCAAGTGCTTCAAAGTCAACATCTGAGATGTGCCCCAAACGGGTGAGTTCATAGTTGATCTCATTTTCAATGTCAGGAGTCAACCGTTTGATATAAAGTGCTTTTTCGACCAGGTGCCGGATCATTGCTGTTCTTTTCATGTTGAGTAGCAGGAACTCCATCTAAATTCTCTAATGTTTGCTTACTGAAGCAAGTGATCCAACCCTGGTATGTGGGTGATTGAGATCACTGTGACTAACGTAAACGATGGTTTAGCAGTACAAAAAGCTGAACGTTTTGCTGGCATTGGTCAGTATTCTGTTAGCAGCATTGTGTTAAGCAAGCGGTTCTAAAAGCCAATTATTTGTCACTCTTCTGAACGGTAAGCAAGACACTTAACCGCAAGAAAATCCTGTCTCCAACAAAGCATTATGCTAGGAGCGCTGAACGATTACCCAAGACGCATGGTGCATTCCAGGAGCAACCGCTGATTTGCCAGGGCATACGGCTGAATAGCTGTTGCTTTGCGAAACGCTTCGATCGCCGCTGGATAGTTACCCAAAACGGCATGGCATAACCCCAAACCATGTAGAGCACCAAAGTGAACCGGGTTCAGGCGAAGGACAGTCTCGCAGTCTGCGATCGCCTGCTGGTAATGACCCTGAGTATAGTAGAGTACGGCTCGACGATTCCAGGCTTCGGCAAAATCAGGTTGATCTTGCACCAGTGCTGTCAGGGTCGCCTCTGCTTCAGCACTATTGCCTTCCTGTAGTAAGGTCTGAGCACGTTGAATTGTCTCGAAACCAAGCACCCCTTTCTGCTCGAACCAGATGCGCCAAAGCGCTTGAGTGGCACGATCGCGAATTGATTCGTCTGCACTTTGCAGATCTTTGAGTAGTGGCGCGATCGACGGTTCTTGCATTGCTATGAAGCACCCAATGAGAAGAGACAGAGTTTCGATCGCTTGCAAATGCCTCAAGTATTGTGTCTGATTAGGACGGATTAAAACCGCCACAACCACAACATTTGCTGAACTAACAAGATCGCGCGGAAGCACTTTATCGAGCGTTCACATTGTTAACACCTTACAGCTTAGTTAAGCAGTAGAGGCAGCGTCATACCCTGCGCGAGGCGTAACTGCGGCTGGGTGTTGCGCTAGCCAGCGATCGATGTCTGCCTGCACAAGGGCAGGAATCTCCCACGGGAACAAGTGCGCGGCGTTGGGGTAGCAATGAAACTCGGCATCAGGCAGGGCTTGGGCAGTTTCCAGACTGGAAGCGGCAGTGATGTGACGATCGTCAGCACCGGCAAGCACAAGGCAAGGACACTGAATGGTGGGCAGATCGGCAAGGCGATTGTAACCACGCTGAAGAGCCGTAAAAAGCGCTTGCGTTGCCCGACTGGAGGTTTGCAGATAGGCAGGTAGCGCATCTTTGGCAAGATAGTGATAGGCAGCAGGCGTGTGTTGCTGAATTAAATAGCGATACAGCGATCGCCGTCCAAAGGTGTCAATATTCCACTGCCAGCCGGGATGAAACCAATTTAAGATCGACGCAATGCCTGTATAGGCATTATCCTGCCACGCAATTGCTGGATGGCTGCCTTTTGGGCGCGCTGCCGTTGCAACTAAAATTAAGCCGCTCACTCGCTCGGGCGATCGCAACGCCAACTCAAGCGCTAAAATACCGCCCAACGACCAACCTAAGACCAAACAACGATCAATTTGATGGCGATCGAGCAATGCGTCTAGATCGCTCAAATGGTCAGTCATCACAAAATCTGTTTGAGTGCGGCTGTTGCCATAACCTCGCAAATCAGGCGCGATCGTCTTAAATCGTTGAGATAGAAATTGTGTGAAGACCGACAGACTCTGACCTGAACCCGGATGACCATGTAGACAGAGAATTGGAAAACCCTGCCCTTGCACTAGGGTATGAAGGCTAACTGCCTGAGAAGGTAATGACGGCACGGGTGAATCGATCACAGCTTACTGTCCACAAATTCTATGCTAACGGTTGGCATTTCCTCTAGCCCCCAACTCTGCATTCTACTAAGATAAAACGCAGGAAGTGATCAATCGCAGGCAGTGCATTGTTCCTTCCTCAAGAAGTCCACAGAAAAGAATCTCTATTCTCTGTGACGACACCTCCAGATTCCGAAGCGACTGTCCTCAGACTGCGCGGCGATCGCTACAACTTTAAAATTAAGGATTGACCTGAAGCATGGCAGAAGAAACGCCTAATCAAACCGAGCCAAACCAAAGCGAAGGTCAAGCTCTGACTAATGCCGAAGCGAAAACAACCGATA
>DATNQS010000549.1:0-6287 GCA_036703925.1 Candidatus Sericytochromatia bacterium | reverse complement strand
ATCGTCTGGTTATCGCCATGCCGAGGCAGAATCCCAAACCGACTGGGACGATCGCGCTCAAAGGCAAAGGCTGGTTCTCCCCGTTGCAGCCGTTCCAAGCGGAAGGTAAGGGGCAAGTCCATAAAGATGGTGTAGTGCTCTGTGATGGCAAAGTCATGCATCATCACCCCGATTGGCAGATCGATCGGAACCGTTCGCAGTACCCCCTTAGCGGAGACAACACTGTATTTGACGTAGGGTGGTTGTGCTAGCGAATAGCCAAAGAACATCATTTCCCCTGTCACCGGATCCACTTTGGGATGGGCAGTCACCGGAGAAGCCAGCTTGCCATTGAAGGTTTGAGCGCCGATCGTCTCTAAACTGGGTACAGCGATCGCGTGCGGTCCACCACCTTCCCAAAGCGCCAGCAGCCGATCGTCATGCCAGACGAGAGCCGTATTCGCCACATTTTTGAAACCTGCCTGTGAGGGTTCCAACAAGCCACCAAACAGCGATCGTCCCGCTTGCCGCTCTTGCTCAAATCCCTGCGTTCGAATATAGCGATTGCGGTAGCTTGCTTTGCCGTCCTGGATGTGGACTCCATGCAGCATCCCATCACCATCAAACCAGTGGTAACGACCCAACGGTGGGAACTGAGGATTGGGACCGTTGCGGACAAACATCCCATTCAGTTCAGCGGGTAACTCACCCACGATGGGCAAGGCATCGACGGTTACCTCTGTGTGGACGGGAGCAAAGTTATCGGCGAGATAGGGGTTGAGGGTGGCTGTCATAGGGGTGAGAAATAATTTATAGCATGGCTGCAAACTTGCTGCGGGCACACCTTGATCCTACCCGCATAAGACTGCTCCGCCTAATGGTGTTTCATCTGGCAAAGTCACTCTTGGAGCCGCGCTACAGTCAGTTAAATACGGACAGAACCTTCTCCCCAAAAACGTTGATAAATTGCTCCTGCTCTCGGTTAACGTTATGCAAAATTAATTCATCAAAGCCTAATTCAATATCTTTTTGTAGCCATGCAATCTGCTGCTGGAGATCGGCTGAGATCCGGACAGGTTCATGCAGCGCTTCTGGGGTGACAAATTCTCCTGCTGCGTCAAACTGTTGTGGTGTGCGTAGCTGCGTCATCAAAACATTCTTAAAGTTATTGTTTCGCCATTGTTCATGGGCTTTTTGACGAGCCAGATCGTCGGTGAGATCGTAAGAAAGCTGAACTTTCAAAAGCATAGGCTTTCCGTCTCCCCCTCCGCGCCGGAAGGCATCAACGACTCGTTTTAGTTTTTCGGGTGGGCGTGAAATGGTAATCAGCCCATCTGCCCAGCTCCCAATCCATGCCGCAGTCGCTTCTGTAACGGCTGCGCCAAGAATCAGTGGGGGAGTGGCAGGACGAGAATAAAGTTTGGCTTCTTCCACACAAACTAACCCATGATGAGTAACGGTTTCGCCTGCCCATAAAGCCCGCATGATATCAACACACTCTTTGAGCCGAGTGTTGCGATCGCCCTTGATTAACCACTTATTGCCAGTGATATGTTCGTTGAGTGCCTGCCCACTCCCCACCGTTAGCCAAAAGCGATTGGGAAACATTTCGGCGAGGGTCGCAGCAGCTTGGGCGATGATCGCTGGATGATAGCGATCGCCGGGAGCATTGACCACTCGATAGCAGAGGCTAGGTGTTGCTTGCATTGCTGCACCTAGCCAAGACCAAGCAAAGCCACTTTGCCCCTGTTGCTCACTCCAAGGATGAAAGTGATCGGATGAGAGCACTCGCGTAAAACCTGCCTGCTCTGCCATTTGGGCATATTTCAGCAGTTGACTAGGCGGAAATTGTTCGTGAGAGGCGTGATAACCAATTTGTACCATGACAGATCTTCCCCGGTAAGTTACTGCAATTTACTAGTGAATAAGGCGGCGATAACGAGTGTCCACCAAAGCGTAGCTGCTAAGTGACTGCAATCTACTAGTGAATAAGGCGGCGATAACGAGCGTCCACCAAAGCGTAGCTGCTATCAGTCATCAGTTTTAGTGGAGTTGGGAATTGTGGTGCTTATAGATTTCGGCATGATCTGAAGCGATCACGGCTCTTTGGTAGCACATCCTGATGCCTCTCATACCAATTCCCTTGTGACACGCTACACATTAAGATCCCCCTGACTGCGGCTTCCCCCTTTATAAGGGGATTGAGGGGGATCAATTGGGGGCATCTGTAACCAGCACTTTTTGAATTGATATCACAGGTCTAAAGTTCTGACTTCTGCCCAGCATCTTACCTATGATTCTCGCGGTCGTATTCCGATCGGCTGAAGATAGTAAAGGTTCGAGCGTTGGAGAGCAGTGATCAATGGATGCGACGTTGGGTGAAATGACGAGCGAGACAAACCTGAAGCAGTTTTTGCTAGTGCTGTTGATTACGTCAGCGGTCAGTCGTACCCTTGCAAATCAACTGCAACTTGTGCTGGAGTTGCTGTCCTAGCCGTTATACTGCTTTCATAGTGCCAGCAACAGTGCAGCATAGCCGATTGCCCCGGCTGCAAAGGCCCAGAAGTGGCTGTCTCGATCGTCTGGCAGTTCTTCTTTAAGTACATTGAGCACTATACCGCCTGCCAGAAAGGCAAACAGAACAGCGATCGCAGCTTGAGAAAGCTCTGTACGAGCACTGATTGCCCATCCTGCAACAACAGCCGCCGCTAAAATCCAGCGTCCGCTATGGTCGTACCGCTTCTTGTGATGTTCCCGTAAGCCGTAGTCGTTGACTACAAAATGGAGTGCCATTGCGATCGCAAAAAACAGCACGCTTATGAAGCCGGGTACTTCCCGATGCAAAAGTAGATAGCCAATCAGAACGTTATAGGCACCAAACGAAGCGATATGTAGCCAAAAGACATTCGGACTAGTGACATCTCCGTTTCCACTATCCTGATTGCGTTGTCGAGATACTTTTGCAGCACGCTCCAGTCCATAAAATACCGCTAACCCAAGCAATGCGATCAGATAGACATGGTGTTCCAGAAATGATATTTCGGCATCTAAGTGTTCTTGAATCGTCGTTTGAGCTTTACTTAGGTCAGGCAAAATATGCACAAACACATAAGCAACTGAAACACCACTGCCGATTGAGAGCCAATGATGGCGGGGCGTCGATCGAATAAAGCGTAATCGACCAGCGAATAGATGAATGAGCGCCAGCCCTACTGCCAGTAGACCTGTTAGAGCAACAAGCTGGGTTGAAGGAGCAGTCGCTTCTGAGATTGCAGCAAGCATATTCATCATGTTGGCTTCACTATCCTTAGCTTGCTGTAAATTCTATTTAAGCGAGTCTTTCAAGGAGTTGATCTTTCTAATTAACTTTAGTCTCTGTGGTAAGTAGCTAGGCGTAATTATTGATAAGACGCCTCACGCCGAAGTCTCAATGCTCTTAGTCCTGTATGTAGGCGGGTTGAGTGCGGTCGAAACCCAGTCTCTAATGGTGCTTAATTTAGCCCTCCTACTTACGCCCCTTGCTTGTAATTAGCCCTAGCGCTACACCTATGCTGAACGAAGTAGTGGACAAACGAGAGAATCGCTCAATCCTGGCTTCATCCTCCTGCACCCACAATACAGCTAATGTGGGGAACTGCTCAGGGCATTACCTAGCGACAAGCCACAATGAGTTGCAGAGTACAGCCTATGTGGATGCAATGTGCAACGAGTTGATTCGAGGGGTAGATGCTGGTTTCATCCTGGCTGGCAGCTACAGCGCAATCATGATTGGTGAGGGTCATGACTTTCAACCTGCGGGATTGAATTTGGCACCACAGAGGGTCAATTCAACGACCCATGCCCTACTGCTGCTCTACAACAAGGTCAAAATGTACTGAGCTTTTGCTTAACTCCAATTTTTGTTGGCGGGTGAGTTGCTTAATTTGATATTCTCTTTTGAGTGCGGCTGACTTAGTGGGAAAGTGCCAGGAGGCAAGCAGGATAACAGGTAGACGGCTGCGCGTGTAGCGAGCGCCCTTGCCAGTGTTATGCACCGCTACCCGTTGTTGCACGTCTTTGGCATACCCTGTGTAGAGTGTGCCATCAGCGCATTGCACGAGATAAACATAATGGCTCATGAGGTACGCTGGCAATGCCTGTACGTTAAAGCTCACTTAAGCACACGCTAGCTTCAAATGATCCTGCCCCTACAGACACCACACGATCAACAGCACGATCGCTCAATGTAGCGGCTCAGTTGCTGATTGATGCTGCCTGAGTTACTCAAGCTAAAGCGTAGTTGGTCGCTTAAACTACTATAAAACGTGATGTCCGCGATCGATGCCATCTCCCCTGTCTGCTAGTGATGTTGCTACTCAAGCCAAAATTATTGGTGGCTTGCTCACGCTCCTGTGGGCGTTAGAGTTTGTTGACCAGGTGTTGTTGCGGCACCGCTTGAATCGTTTTGGGATTGCGCCCCGGACTCAGATTGGACTGCGGGGCATTTTGTTTGCGCCACTGCTGCACGGCACCTGGCAGCATTTGATGGCAAATACGCTACCTTTCGCCGTACTTGGTTGGTTGACCTTGCTGGGTGGAGTCACCGAATTCACGATCGCGACGGCTGTGATCTGGTTAGTCAGTGGTGCAGGTGTTTGGCTCTTTGCAGCACCCCGTACCATGCACATCGGCGCTAGCAGCATCATCTTTGGCTATTTCGGCTTTTTGCTATCCCGAAGCTACTTTGAGCAAGAGCTTTTTTCTGCTGCCGTTTCAGTCGTAGTTGCTTTGCTCTACGGCCCACTCATCTGGGGTATCCTGCCGTCACGAAGACGTGGCATCTCCTGGCAAGGACATCTGTTTGGCTTTGTCGGTGGTATTCTCACAGCGCGTTATTTGCCGGAGTTGCGGCAATGGTTTGCCACGTTCTAAAGTCAGCCATCAACCGCAAACAGCGCTGATGCCATGACGGTAGCATGGGCGGGATGACCACTCTGAACCCTGTGATGAACAAGCGATCGCAAAACGATCCCTACCAATCAAAGCAACTCGCAGCACGGCTGTAGGGAATTTTAGCTGCGATCGTCGTTGATGTGAAATGACAGCGGTTAAAGTTAGCAGTGTTCGCAACCTTTGTTGCTCACTAGTGTGGTTGTCGCTTGATCAGTAAGCGTTTCTCGCAGCCTGGGGCAAAGAAAGCCAAGCGCGATAGTCTAGCGCTGCCTCTTTGGTGTCAAAGACAGGTACTCTCAGAAACGGTAGGTGCGCGATCGTACAGGAACGAACCAGGTAGAGCGATACGCCCCATTGCAAATACCAATAGCGTTTTTGCATAAAGTCAACCAGATTGCAAAGGATGAAACGAAAGCATATCTTTTGCTTCAAACAAGACTACGTTATGTCAGTCAGCGGCTTGTTAAACCACTCATATGGGTGAAAACTGCCGTTTGCAGGTGAAGGATTTCAAGTCCAGCCTTTAAGCAAAGACCCTGCTTAGAGCCACTGCCGACTGACATCACGATTTTCATCTCGGTCTGTTTGGCAGTCTCAGCGTAGGTGAACTGGCATTTAAATTTACTCGCTGATTAATAAACGCAACTCATCAAGTTACTGTGCATTCAAGTTGCAGTTTTTGAAGTTTGGTACCGCTCTATTTGCCAAAGCCACATAAGCGTCGATCGTCTGCATCAATGTCCAATACGATCGCCAACCGCAACCAATCACAACCCCGTTTCAGCAGTCCATCCACATCGCTGACTTGCCAAACCCTGGGGATATTGTCAGCTTGTGAAACCACGACTATCTGCTGACCATCAGCACTCAATGCCATTTTGTAGCCTTCGTATTCAGCCAGTTGATTGCCCTTGTTGTCCCAAACTCGAACTTTATTGTCTTGCCCTAGAGTTGCAATGCGATCGCCTCGATCGCTCATTTGAACTGGCTGATTCTGCTCATTAAATAGAACAGGAGATGGAAAAGCATTCATTCGAGCATCTAACTCAGCAATTTGTCCATGCTGCAAGTTCCATAGGAAAACGCGATCGCTAACCGCAGCAAACAAATCCGCTTTCGTATTGAATATAGTGGAAAAGTAACTCTCGCTGTAGGGTCTTCCTTCCTCTGATTTGAGGGTTGTTTGGATGGGAGCTAACGGTTTTCCTTGGAGGTTCCACTGTCGTACGACGGTACTGCCTTGTAAGGCAATTAAGCGTTGTTCATCACTGCTAAAGAATATCGGTCCAGCTTTTAAAGCGTCGATTTTAGCAAGTTGCTGACCTTGTAATGTCCACAGAGTGCTGCCACTAGCATCTGTTATCAAAACATAGTTA
>DATNQS010000548.1:0-1575 GCA_036703925.1 Candidatus Sericytochromatia bacterium | reverse complement strand
TTCGCTGACTTAAGCAAGAAAATGCCTGCCAGAACAGGCTTGTTGCAGCCGACTGCAAGTTGGGTCATGAACTTTTCGAGGCGATCGAAGTCTGAAATCAACTGGCTTTGAAAAAACTGCGCTCCGGCTGCCAGCTTGCGCTCAAACCGACTTTGCAAACCTGACCAACTGCCGCACTGTGGATCGATCGCAGCACCCACAAAAAGTTCAGTTGCACCATCCGTCAGCGGCTTGTCGTTAAAATCCAGACCAGCATTCAGCTTGTGAATCAATTGAAGCAACCGAACCGACTCTAACTCAAACACAGCTTTGGCTTGGGGATGGTCGCCTGCCTTGATGGGGTCGCCCGTCAACGCCAGAATATTGCGAATGCCAAGCGCTTGGGCACCCATGAGGTCTCCCTGTAAGCCAATGGCGTTGCGATCGCGACACGCCATCTGACAGATCGGCTCAATTCCTTCTTGCGCCAAAAGTACGGATGCTGCCAACGACGACATCCGCAACACCGCTCGGCTGCCGTCGGTGATGTTTACCGCATGCACCCGCCCCTTCAGCGATCGCGCCATCTCGATCATGTGGGCGGGATTTCCTCCCTTAGGTGGCATTACTTCTGCCGTGATGAGGAAGTCACCAGACTGAACAGCATATTGAAAAAGGCTTAGGGATGATGGCATGAGATGAAGACGCGCGAATCAACTGAAAGCGGTGTTTAATAACCTTCTCATACAAGGCTATCAACCCAAGCATGAATTCGATCTTCCAGGGCAACAACATCTTCACGGCAGAGTCTACGAATCCGGCTATAGTTTTGCGCGGCTTCCTCTGCTAGGAGTTTACGCCCTTGCCCAGGCGAGTTTGATAGGTTCCGTTGATTGGCAAACGGCTCAAAGTACTGCTCTTTGGGATGAACCTCAGCGCGAATGGTCTGCCAGTTCCACTCCCTGGGCAAATCGTGCCCTGCCAAAACCCACACCTCAATTTCTTGCCAAGCATTTTCTGCTAAGAAAAGGCGATCGCCCTTCAAAATGCCTGCGGCTTTCTCTTCCAACTCTGTTAGCCGTTGTTTTCGATTGTAATTGCCGTCTCGATCGACACAGAGTAGAAACAGATCCACCATGCCTTTGTACCGTTCCAAAACTTCCTGAAGCCGCTCCTCTTTAAGCGCTTCGCCAATACCGCCCAAAAGTGGATCTTGGCAAACTTTTACCGTAGCTTTTGACTTTCCCAACGACTTCATCATCGCTAGCACGATCGGCTTCAGCATATATTGATCTTTACGGAAATCTTCTGGAATCACGAGGACATTCATGCCTCGGTCTCCTCTGGCTCTAGAAATGCCATTGCATCTTCTAGCCAACCTGATTCATGTAACCGCGCTAAATCCTCTTTTTCAATGAGCCTTCTCGCATCAGGAATATCTAAAATGCGCTGAATTTTTGCATCTGTATGACTAGGTAAGCGATAGGTCAGCGATGCAGACTCTAATGATTCTGCGCTTAAAAGCCGAAGTAGCTGTGGCGAATGCGTTGTTGCCACCATCTGAATCTTTCCCTCAGAAACCTTTTGCTCAATAAG
>DATNQS010000547.1:0-5263 GCA_036703925.1 Candidatus Sericytochromatia bacterium | reverse complement strand
TCTTCCAGTTGCCGCAGTCGTTCTTCTAGACGATAGGCATCTGCAATGGAGCGAAAGGGTAAGGCATGTTCTGCCGATCCAGGTACTAGGTCAAGGGGCGTTTCACCACCTAGGCTTACTACCAGACGATCGTATGGCAATGCGTGCCCTTCCTGAAGCTGTACGTGTTTTGCTGACAGATCAATACCCGTGACAATTCCCTGATGAAAGCGCACTCCAGTGCCAGCTAACAATTCTTCAAACGGTGGCGCAATTTCCCATGTTTGCAATTCGCCTGTCATCAACTCGTAGAGCAAGGGCGAAAAGAGAAAGCGATCGCTGCGATCGACCAAAATAATCTCTGGTTTTTCCTGCTTTGTCCAGGGTAACTGACTAAGGCGTAGAGCCGTGTAGAGACCACCAAAGCCTCCACCAAGAATGCAAATACGGGCAGGTTGTTGAGTCATGAATTCTGATGGCGCAGGGGCTGCTGTTAACGCTGCCCCTTCAGGATAACAACTGCACCCTCTCTGCGAGTGCCTTTAGGAAACAGAATGCTGGAGAAGCACCCTGACAATTAGTCAACGCCACTGTACGACGGAGCAACAAAGCAACTCATATTCTCTCTGTATGATGCTAACTAGAGCTTTTGAGCAAAGACTTTCAACTAAAGACTTTCGGACAAAAGCGTTAGCCTTTGGTTATACAGCGGAACGAGCCATGAAAAAGGCTTCAACAATGACTGTCGGAGCAAGTTGAACTAAATAGTAATGAGGGCATATTTCCTTCATCTGTAAAATATTGTAAGGCCCTTGGCAATTTATAGCCAAACCGTGTATTTACCTGGCAAGGTTCAATTATGAAGCAGCTTCTCTCCTTAAAAACCTGATGATTTCAGTGGTTCAACGCTGGCAGGATAGACTCGGCTCTGGGATTCTAGACGTACTGGGCATCTATCTTTACTGTCATCTACCTATGCGTCAACTTACGATTTGTTTTTCTTTGTTAACTCTCATGCTATCGCTTGCGACGACTGCGACAGCAGCAGACAGAGAGGGTATACCGGGTCGCCGAGTGGGTGGTGGCACCCGTTGGACAGCGCCACGGCTGAAGCCACCGCATTCAATGCAGGGCAGAATCAGCGCTATGGCATTTGCTTCTCGTACAGGATTGCCCATGTCTTTGCGATTTAAGGCAATCTACGGCTAGGTGCAGTTCAAGTTAAACTGCACCTTAGCAAGTGTTTCACCATGTTACCTGTGTTTCTAGCCGCTTTAGCAGTTTGGGACCCACGCCAGAAATCCGGTCTAAATCGTCTAGGGATTTAATTGGACGCTGTTGTCGTGCAGTAATGATACGCGCTGCTAGTTTGGCACTGACACCCGGAATCGCATCAAGCTCGGCTTGAGTAGCAGTGTTGATATTGACTGGCTGCTTTTGCTGCCTGACGACTTTAATAGGAGTTGGTGCTGTTGCAACTTGAGCGCGCTTGATCGTCTTTGAAGGCTGAAGGCTGGGTTGGCTCAACTGGCACTGCCGCCGTTGAGCCTCTGCTTTCTTGTGAATGGCGGGTGGTATGCCAAGAATAGCGTTAGTGTAGAGCCGCTCAAATTCCCGTTGATAGTGGGCAGCAACGATCGCGCTATGTACAACCAGCACTGTTTCGTCATTGCCTGTGTTGGCAGCGTCTGTCCAGTTGTGAGAGCCAGTAATGACAGTTTCTTGATCGACAATGCCAAACTTATTGTGCAGCAAGTCTCCTGGTGGTAAGCGAGGCACGCCCACCGTCATAATCGGATTCTGCCAGGGACGGTTTGCTGCTTCAACTTTGCAGTCATCCGCTAACGTAATGCCCAACATATCTAGCGCTTCGCTATACGAGCGATAGGCAAACCCCGGTTCGATCAACGCTCTCACCTCGGTGCCATTTTTGCGAATGGGGTCTAGCAGGTTGACCAGTTTTTGGTCAGAGAAAACAAATAGCGCCAGGTCTACTGATTTTTTGGCATCACTCAGGGTTTTGCCAATTAAGCCATTGCTGCTCCGGCTCCAGGGGACGGAGGAGCGGGTAGGCGAAAACTGGACTTCAACAAGGGTCGTGCCAATTTTGACTGGCTGCGCTGGGTAAGAGGGCTTTTTGACTCCAAACTTGCTGTTTGGCTTGCCGCCGGGTCCATCGCCCCACATGACGTTAAATTGCTGTGTAAACAGTGTTGCTAACTCTGGGCTGTTGATTTGCAGCATATTGTTAGCATTGCCACGGCTGGCAGGCGATTTGAAGTCACCATGTACATCGCTAGTAGTGAAATTGGCTGAGGTAACAATGATGATGCGACCATCAACCACAACGAATTTATGGTGCATAAGGGCACTGCCAGCAGATCCGTCAGCCATGTCATCGAGACGAGGCACTTTGGCACGATCGAGGATAACCAACGCATCCCCCTGAGTAATTTCTTCCTGGCTCAGTTGTCCGTTCGCATCACGATCGACCAGTTGGCGAAATTCTTCGTAGCGTCCGCGATCGCGCTCTGGCTGCTTGGCAATCTCTTCTGGTGTCACCGTGCTAAAGGGGCGAGAGTAAGTATTTTCTAAAATCACGCGTACCTTGATGCCTGCGGCATTTCGTTCTGCTAATGCTGCTGCAATTTTGGGCAGACGTAGTTCCTGTACTGCTACATCTACAGTTGTTTGGGCAGCCGCGATCGCGTCAACGATTTTTTGTTCTAGATCGTCTCCATCGCGCGTCTGCTTGCGATACGGCTCGGTGTAGCGTGCAGCAGGTTCGTGATTTGTATAGACCTGAATCAAGTCATCCTGAGGGAGGGGTGCAGGACGGACAGGCTGAGAGTATCCCTGCTGGCAGGCAGAAACACCAAGAGCCAGTAGGACAGCAAGTGAACTTCGAAGACGATGATGTAAATGTATTAGATGCACGATTGAACCAAAAGCAACAGTGAATCAGTCTTGGTTGAGACAGCGTTCTCTCGTACAAGAGTGCCCATGCAGTCGGTCAAAAGCACAATTATCTTGAATAATTGTTAACTGTAGGATTTTAGTATGCATCTATCGACAAGCCATAATCTAACGCCAATTCCACCTTCATAAGCTGCGCTCACTACCCCTGCAACTGTGCCGCTCTTTAACCTCTTTTTTCTCTTGACAAGAAGTTGTTGTTGGCTTAGTTGAAACATGCTTTAAGTTGGTCAGCCGTAGGCGCAAGTTTAGTGCAACAGCAACGTCAGGCTGGGAGTTATTACTAAAGATTGATTTGGTCAGTTACTGGATACTTTAAATTTGATTTACGATGTTTTCGCTCCATATATTTAACAAACCACCTTATATACCCCTATGCAGATTGGACGATCGGAACTGATCAAGACTCTTGAAGCTAGTGCTTTTGCGCTGACTTTGATTTTGCTGGCGTTGGCACAAGCTCCTTCTACATCGAACTATGTCGGTCTTGTCGTTGATACTGCTGCGCTCTCTAACAGCCGTTAACTCTGGTACATCTCCACGGCGCTTGTAAGAAAGTTCTTAATCAGAGTTCTTTTACAGCAGGCAGTATGTGGTCAGTTTCGGTTTTTCATAGAAGCATAACCATCTGGTAGAATTGCTAAGGTTTCTATAACTTTGACCAATGGGATCGACGCAGGCGCGGATTGCGATTGATGCAATGGGCGGGGATCATGCTCCGGCTGAGATTATTGCCGGGGCGCTCCGTGCACAGGAAGAACTGGGTGTGAAAGTGTTGCTGGTAGGCGATCCAGCAGAAATTCACGCGGCTGTAAAGCACCATTCAAACGCCTCTCTGCTTGAGATTGTGGCTGCGGAGGGCACGATCGAGATGGGTGAAGAGCCGCTGAGCGCACTCAGGCGCAAGCCCAATGCCTCGATTAATGTGGCAATGGATTTAGTGAAACAGAAACGGGCAGATGCCGTTGTTTCTGCGGGTCACTCTGGCGCGGTGATGGCAGCTGCACTGCTGCGCTTGGGTCGTCTACGAGGCATTGATCGTCCTGCGATCGGAGCTGTGTTACCAACGATGATTGCGGGCAAGCCTGTCATTATCTTGGACGTAGGCGCAAATGTAGACTGTCGCCCTAAATTTTTAGAGCAGTTTGCTTTAATGGGTACGGTCTATTCTCAGTACGTTCTGGGTATCAACAGCCCTAAAGTTGGGTTGCTAAATATTGGCGAAGAACCGAGTAAAGGCAACGAACTCGCATTACGCACCCATCAATTGCTGCAAGAGAACCCTCAGATTCCCTTTGTGGGCAATGCTGAAGGGCGCGATGTGCTGTCGGGCAATTTTGATGTGATTGTCTGTGATGGCTTTGTCGGCAATGTGTTGCTTAAGTTTGCAGAAGCGGTTGGTGAGGTCGCGTTGCAAATTCTGCGCGAAGAGCTACCTCAGGGTGTTCGCGGCAAGATTGGAACATCGGTGCTGAAGCCAAACCTGCGACGCATCAAGCAACGGATGGACCATGCAGAGCATGGCGGTGGGCTGCTGCTAGGTGTGGATGGGGTTTGCATTATTAGCCATGGCAGTTCTCAGGCACCAACAATCTTTAACGCTGTGCGGCTGGCAAGGGAAGCGATCGACAACCATGTGCTAGACCGGATTCAGTCTTGCTATCAAAAGGGTGGTAAGCAATCAGCGGTCAGCGGTCAGCCTGACGGTTAGTGTGATGATGGTTGACACACTGGTTAAGCCCGCAAGCGATGGATAGAGCATGAACTTACAACAATCAGGTCTAGGTGTTGCAATTACGGGAAGCGGCTCGGCATCTCCCCTGACAGCCCTAGATAATGAGGGTCTAAGCAAGCTTGTAGAAACCTCTGACGAGTGGATTGCCTCTCGCACTGGCATTCGTCAGCGCCGCCTGGCAACCCCAGCCGAATCTGTCACCATGATCGCGACTCAAGCAGCTCAGGGCGCGATCGCCATGGCAGGCTTGACACCTATGGACTTAGACTTGATCATTCTGGCAACGTCAACTGCTGATGATCTATTTGGTAGTGCCAGTCAAATTCAAGCTGAACTTGGGGCGCAGAAAGCAGTGGCGTTTGACCTGACGGCTGCTTGCTCGGGTTTTGTCTTTGGCTTGGTAACGGCTGCACAGTTTATTCGCACAGGTACTTATCAAAACATTCTGCTGATTGGGGCAGATGTCCTGTCGCGCTGGGTGGACTGGAGCGATCGCCGGACGTGCATTCTCTTTGGTGATGGGGCTGGGGCGGTCGTACTTCAGGCAAATGAGCACGAT
The DNA here is from genome assembly GCA_036703925.1 of Candidatus Sericytochromatia bacterium. Lineage (GTDB taxonomy): Bacteria > Cyanobacteriota > Cyanobacteriia > Leptolyngbyales > Leptolyngbyaceae > Stenomitos. Next base: position 14 of record DATNQS010000547.1, on the reverse strand, counting down.
CGACTCCTTGGCTT
>DATNQS010000546.1:0-9974 GCA_036703925.1 Candidatus Sericytochromatia bacterium | reverse complement strand
AGCGAGGCACTTTCAACCAAAAAGCCCAGTTCCATGATGCCGACGGACGTGCAAAGTTCTTCCAAATCGCTCAAGACGTGCGATGAAATCAGGATCGTCATGCCCGCTTCTTGCAGCACTTTGATGATTTCGCGGAACTGGACACGGGCGATCGGGTCTAGCCCTGACACGGGTTCATCTAGCAATAGCAGCACTGGCTCATGGATGATTGTGCGTGCAAGGCTGAGTCGTTGCTTCATCCCGCGCGAAAGGGTAGCAATCAAACTCTGGCGCTTGTGCGTAAGCTGTACCAGTTCCAGCACCTCTTTCAACCGCCGACTGCGCCTTGGCTCTGTTAGCCGATAGAGCCGTGCAAAGTAATCAAGATAATCCCAAACGGTAAGGTCGTCATAAAGCGGAAAGTCGTCCGGCAGATAGCCCAGCTGTCGCTTCAGGTGTGGGTTGTCGCGATCGCGTACCAGTGGCTCGCCATTGATATAAATTTCGCCTACTGTTGGCTCTTCTGCCGTTGCCAGCATCCGAATCAGCGTTGTCTTACCCGCGCCATTGGGTCCGATCAAGCCATAGACTTCACCTGCCTGCACTTGTAAATCAACATCGTTTACGGCAATCTGCCGTTCAAACTGCTTTGTTAGCCCACGGGTAGAGATAGCAAGTTGTTGGGGCATGAGGGAAAGGGGTAAAGGGTGAGGAGAGACGGAGAGGCTTGAAGGTAATGACTGACTGCTAGCGGCTGCCTTCCACCGTTCTCAAAAGTTACGCGCTAGCCTAGCTTCTCCCTACACGCTTTGGCAGTAGCATTTCGGAAACTGAAACGAAAACGTAAAGGAATACTTCTTTAAGCCATAGCTGGGTGCCACAAAACTAAGGAGTAGTCATGATCAGGCGTTCAACTTCGCCTTATGGTGATGCACAAAGTCCCCACGGCTCGAAGATGATGGCTCAACTTTTTGAAAGCTTAGAATGCTTGACGAAGTAAACTACAGCAGTCTGCAAACATTCCAAGTTTCTTCAGCACCAAAGACTTGCACATTGTCCCTAAAGTTTAGCCAGCAGCTCTAGCACGGTTTTAGGCATTAATTGATCTTTAAACCAGACCACTTGTGCGGGAAGATCGCTGCTTTTAACGCCTGCCTTTTCCAGATTTAACCGTTCTGAGATCGCCAAAATCAGATCATCGCGCCCCGATTGGCGTACCTGAGAGAACTTCTTCTTAAGATAGTCGGGTCGCCAATAGCCCACGATTTCGAGCAAAAACGTGCGCCCATCAGGATGAGCGAGGCGAAAATCGGGAATCATCACGCTGCCAGGAATGGGGATCAGATCGACTTCCCGTTCAAGCTGCCACTCGGTTTTTGCTTTTGACCAGCGATCGACAAAACCAGCCTCCAGCATACTGTCATAGGTTTTACCGGGGGGATAGTGCGTTACTAAGTCGCAGTCTGCGTTGAGGGTAAAGCGTCCCGATCGCGGTTCGCCAGAATACGTCTCTCGCTGTTGCAGAGTAGCGCTGAGGCTCCATTTAGTCACGTGCAACAAGGCAGGCAGCATCATTGCCAGCTTCAGCCCATAGCGCGTATTTGGTTTGAAAAGGCTGGTAGGACCATCGATCGTCAACGTAAAGCCATGATCCGCATCACCTTCAATGTAGGTCATCAGGCGAAACAGCTTGAGATAGCGAAACAGCAGCTTGTATTCACCAGGATCATTACGATGCGCGTTAATAGTAATGTGGCTAGCGCGATAAAAAATGCCTTGCACTTGCGACAGATTATAACGATGCAGCAAGGCTTCTGCTGTGGGTGCTTCAAAGCTGGTCAAAATCTGGTTTTCGGTCAGGTCGGCATACAGTCCCGTTTGAATGTGCGCGGGCAAAACGTCCTGCCCCAGCTCTTGAGTAAGGCTTGCTGCAAGCTGCTCCAGCGTTACCTGTGTGGCTGTAGAGCCGCCTGCCCGTTGCGCTGAGAGCGCAAAGACTCGCTGGCGCAACATAGGAGGGTCAAGCGGACTAATTGTTTCAAAACGGCTAAAGGTGTCACTGGTTAGCAAATGAGCAAGACCACGCTTAATCCGGTAGTCAGTACTTTCGCCTTCTAGTGCTTGTAGTTGCTGATTGAGCGCGCCTCTGGTGTCAGTTTTGGCATTTTGAAAAAGGGTGATAACATCATTGGCGATCGCCAGATTTGGTGCCGCGATCGTCAACCGTTTGGGTACAATCTCCTCGCCACTATAGCGATGAATGAGCAAATCGGTTGGTAACATCCGCAGGTTTTATACCCTTAGGGGCATGAACAGTAAGGAACTACTACCCAAGTTAGATACCAAAATACAGAGACAGGTATTAAGTTTTATATAGTTTAACGGATCTGTCTTTTGCATTCTGGCACGAGAACCAGCCTTGCTGGCTGCACGCTTAGACGAAGCAGAGTGCTGTAAACGGCGATCGCACAACTACCAGCGAGAAAACCTTTAAAGCTATTTCTGCTTATGCGTTCATAATCGTTGTTACTCGCAAGTTCTAAATCTAAAGGTTGTAAACACCAAAGTTAAACAGGCAACTTTAGACAAATTACTTTAAAAAACTGTCCGTAAACGACTGGCTCTTAGTAGACTCTCAACGAATTATGGTAGCAACTCCTCCGTCAGGCTCTCGCACTCAGTATGAAACGGATGACAACCAGGAAAAAGCCGCATCGCTAGTCTCAGAAGCCCGCCAAGACAGCGAAATTGATCTGGAATTTCTTTACACCCGCGATATTGAGTTCCGTCAAGAAACGATCTACTTCATAGTGGTCGATCGCTTTTACGATGGCGATCCTGAAAACAACGAAGGCCCCAATCCAGAACTCTTTGATCCTGAACGGCAGGACTGGGGCAAATATTGGGGCGGTGATTTACAAGGCGTCATTGACAAGCTTGATTACCTTAAAAATATGGGTGTGACAGCGCTCTGGCTAACGCCCTTGTTTGAGCAGGTAGAAGCGCTCTTTGTGGATAACGCTGCGATTCACGGCTACTGGACGCGAGATTTCAAGCGCCTCAACCCACGCTACATTGGCAAAGGTGAAGATCCATCGTTGAACCGCACTCAAGAGCAAAAAAATACGGTCTTCGATCGCCTCGTTGAAGAGCTACATAAGCGCAACATGAAGTTGATCCTCGACATCGTTTGCAACCACAGTAATCCCGACTTCAGCGGCAAAAAGGGCGAACTCTATGATGATGGTGTCAAGATTGCCGACTTTAACGACGACAAAAACGGCTGGTATCACCACTATGGCGAAGTCACTGATTGGGAAGACGAGTGGCAAGTCCAAAACTGTGAACTGTCTGGGCTAGCCACCTTTAACGAAAACAATAGTGACTACCGCGCTTATATCAAAGGAGCCATTAAGCAATGGCTCGATCGCGGCGTTGATGCCCTGCGTATCGATACCGTTAAACACATGCCCATCTGGTTCTGGCAGGAGTTTAACGCTGATATTCAGAGTTACCGACCGGATGTATTTACGTTTGGCGAGTGGATTTACAATCATCCCTCGGACGATCGCTCTGTTGAATATGCCAACCAGTCTGGCATGACGCTGCTTGACTTTGGCTTATGTGTTGCCATCCGCGCCGCACTTGGGCAAGGAGCCGAAGGTGGGTTTCATCTGGTTCAGGAAGTCTTCGACCTGGATCACCGCTACTTTAGGGCAAACGAGTTAGTTACGTTTGTCGGCAACCACGATATGCCCCGGTTTCAGTCGTTGAATGCTGATCCAGAGATGCTGAGGGTAGCGATCACTCTGATCATGACCAGTCGCGGCATTCCTTGCATTTATTACGGCACAGAACAGTATCTCCATGACGATACCAACGGTGGCAATGATCCCTACAATCGTCCCATGATGACGCAGTGGGACACTGATACTGAAATGTATCGCCTCATCCGCTTACTCTCGGGTCTGCGTCGCTTGAATCCTGCCGTGTCAATGGGTGGGCATTGGCAAAAGCACCTGTCACCTGATGTTTATTGCTATGCCAGACGGTATCGCGACTCCATCTGCTTTGTAGCGCTCAATCGGGGCGAGGCAGTCACGCTCGCCGATGTTGGGACGGAATTACCAGATGGTGAGCATACCTGCGTACTGACTCGCAATAAATTTGAGGTGAGTGACGGCAAAATTCACAGCTTGGAACTTCCCACCCGCAGCGCGATCGTCATCAGCCATGTAGGCGAACGGGTTAAAGGTCAAACGATCGTGCGCGTGCAGCTTAACGGTGTTCAAACCAAACCCGGAGAGACGATCGTCGTTACAGGTGACTGTCCTGAACTGGGCAATTGGGATATTTCCAAAGCGTATCCGCTGGAATATATCAACACCAACACCTGGTTTGCTGAAATTCCTTTTAATGAAAGCGTGGGCAAAATGGTCACTTATAAGTACGCCATGTGGCGTGACGGTCAGGCACCACTACGTGAAAATTTGGTCGCTCGTCGCTGGGTCATTGCCAGCGAAGGTACTGTTAAATGGCGCGATGTGTGGGCATCAGGGTTTGAGTCTTGAACCGTAGCCAGCTTCTAGGTTTACCGCTATCGTCACTTAAATATTGCAGCCGATCGACAGATCACCCGGTTAGGTGACGCTAGTGGATGAAGTAATCATGAACCACTTGCCCGTAAGGTGAGTCCGAGCTAGCGACGTTGCTTTGCTGTGCCAGAAATTGTCTCTGCTCAGGTAGTTTCAGCCCCAAAGTACTGTCACACGGTTCTTTAACTATGCTTTTAGTTCGCGTCCGTATAGTACACTCCTGAAGTTAGGATGACTTTACTCTTTAAAACAAGATGGCTTTGCCAATTTGATCAGTAAGCGGCTATTCTGCATAAGGTTGCTCCTCGACCGATGCCATCCAAAAGTTTTTCGACTGCAAGCTAGCAAGAAACGTATGCAACCTTCTCGTCATTTGTTTGTTATGGGTATGGGAGTTGTAGCTGCCCTCAGTGGTATGCCACCGGGTTTATCAGAGCCAGCTCCTAACCAAGCCCAGGCTGCTTCTGAAAGCGATAAATCACAGCCAACGTCACTAGCAGAAACGACAGTTTCCTCAGAGTCAGCCAGTCACAGTACGCCTAAGCCTGCTGCGTCTAAATTAGCGCCGTCTAAAGTGATTGTCGCTCCAATTGCACCCAAGACAATGAGCACTAGAGACAGTGCCCCTACGAAAGACAGTACCCTTACGATGAGCCGACAGCAGCCTGCGATCGCACAAAAAGCAACGGTGACCGACGTTAAGCAGCCTGCGATCGCGCAAGCCCGTCCCTCGCCAGCGCCCAACCTTGCACCCGCGCCTGGTGCTGCTCCCTCACCAGCGCCTAACCTTACACCAGTGCCTGGTGGCATCACGCAGCCTCCCCTTTCAACCCCAGACCCAGGCCCTTCACGACCGTTGGGTCCTGCCAAACCTGGTAAGGCACCTGACTACCTAAACCCAGATCCAAACCCGCTGAGTTTTCCGACCAAGCCGGAGGAAGTAAGACTCCGAGGTATTCAGCCGATTACCCTGCAACAGGCGATCGAGCTAGCACAGCGCAACAATCGCAGCCTTCAAGTCAGCCGCTTACAGTTGGAACGCAGCAGAGCGTCGTTACGGCAGTCTCAAGCAGCGAACTTTCCAACCTTGACCGCACAAACCAGCTTAGGTCGGTCTCAATCAGCCAGTGGCGGTGGTGGGCAGAACAACGCGCTGTCGCAACTGCTGGGTCGTGAAACCAACACCGGCACCCCAGTTAACAATACCTTTAGTGCCTCGGCAACGCTAAGTTATGACATTTTCACCTCGGGTCGTCGTCCAGCCACGATTCGGGCTGCCGAGAGGCAGCTACGATCAGATGAACTTCAGGTCGAAATTAATCAAGAGCAATTGCGGTTTGACGTCGCAGGCGACTACTACAACTTGCAGCAGAACGATGAAGCTGTCCGCATTCAGCAAGCCTCTGTACGAAATAATGAAGCCAGTTTGCGCGATACACTGGCATTAGAACGCGCAGGGCTAGGCACTCGTTTTGACGTCTTGCAGTCTCAGGTGCAGTTAGCGAACGCGCGCCAGAACCTTACGAACGCGATCGCGCAACAGCAGATCTCTCGACGACAGCTCGCGCAACGGTTAAGCATTTCACCCGCGATCGACCTGGCAGCGGCTGATCCAGTGGACGTTGCCGGTGAGTGGAACCTGTCTTTAGAGGAAAGCATTGTCTTAGCGCTGAAAAATCGTGCAGAGCTAGAGCAACAGCTTGTGCAGCGAGAGCAGGCACAGCAGCAGCGTCGAGCCGCACTGGCAGCTCTAAGACCAAACGTGACCGCGCAAGCACAGTATTCACTTGCCGATACCTTAAACGACAACATTCGTATTGGTGATGGCTACGCCTTTCAGCTAGGAGCAAACTGGACAATCTTTGACGGCGGTGCAGCCGTTGCCCAGGCACAGCAAGCAGAAGCAAATATTGCGATCGCAGAACAGACGTTTGCCGATCAAAGTAATCAAGTGCGCTTTGCCGTTGAGCAAGGCTATGCCAACTTGCTCTCTAACTTTGAAAATATTGGCACTACAACCCAAGCCCTGGGGCAAGCACAGGAAGCATTACGTCTAGCGCGCCTACGCTTCCAGGCTGGGGTTGGTACTTCTACTGATGTAATCAACGCTGAAAACGCGTTAACTAACGCCGAGGGTAACCGGGTAAACGCAGTCATTGGCTATAACCGATCGCTGGCATCACTCCAACGGGCTGTGACCAATCTACCGATCGCCACAGGCGCAACGGCTCCAGGTCTTGCCTCACCAAGCGGTAGGACACCCTCTAACCCGTCTGCTCCCAGCACATCTAGCCCGAATACAGCACCAACGTCAACACCAGCACCAACACCTGACAGCCCTACTCCTAATTCGTCTCCCCCTGCTACCCAAACGCCTTGATTTTTCTGCTTTTGTTAGACTGAGCTGCAATCTTACTTTGTCCTACCCTTTCGGTTTGTTAGACACAAGGATTTCACAATGACTCCGCACGTCACCGTTGCCCGTTTGCTTCATGATGCTTCTCGTCGATCGCTCTTAAGTCGAAGCCTCAGCGTTCTTGGCACCGTTGCCGTTTTAAGTGGCGGTACTGTATGGGCGCAGTCCATCGACACCATATCAGAACCTGCACCTGAGCAGCAGGCTCCATCACCCGCTTTAGAAGTACCTTCACTTGAGGCTCCCAGCGCCGATCTCCTAAGCGAGCCTGCTGCTCCCGAAGCCTTTCCGACCCGTGAAACTCCTTTGGATATCGACCGTCAGCTTGCACCGTCGTCCTCTGGCGCACTACCAGAGGCAACCAGTGGTGCTGATGAGCAGTACATTGATTCAACCAGCTATAGCATTGGGGCGACTGAGCGCAGTAGCGACATTGCCAAGCGTACTCAACTGCTGCCGAGTGTCACGTTGTCATCGTCACCGCTAAGTGTTGGCTCTGCGGCAATCAGTGACTACAGTGTTACGCCTGGTCGCACTACACCTTCAGTAAGGGATTACTACTATCGCACGTTGCGACCCCCCGCCATGCTAGGTAACGGCAATATTCGGCTAGTGTTTCCCCTTTCCATCCCAGCGCCAATCACTTCACTGTTTGGCTGGCGGTTGCACCCAGTCTCAGGTGAACAACGCTTCCACGCTGGTACCGACTTAGGCGCACCGATGGGCACCCCTGTGTTGGCTGCTTACGCTGGTAAGGTCGCGCTTGCAGATTTTATGGGCGGCTATGGTTTGGCAGTGGCGATCGACCACAATCAGGGCACTCAGCAAACGCTCTACGGGCATCTGTCCGAGATCTTTGTCAAGCCCGGTGAGGTCGTGAAACAAGGCATGGTGATTGGACGAGTCGGCAGCACAGGAGTCTCGACCGGACCACACCTCCATTTTGAGTTTCGCCAGCTTACCACCGAAGGCTGGGTCACTATGGACCCCGGCGCACAGCTTGAATATGCCCTAGCACAGTTCGTCAAATCGTTTGATTTTGCTCAAGCTAAACCTGGAGAGGTGCTTGGCTTGGGCGGTAGCCTTGGTGCCGTGAATGTAGGCGCAAAAGGTGACATTACAGTGCAAACAGAAGAGCTAAAGAAACTGAGCCGTGAGGTGGCGGTGAAGGGGCAAGGATGAAGGCAAACGGTAAACGTTGAGCAGAGCGATCGTGACGAACCATGATCTAGATCGGGGTGATTACCTGAAGCGGGTTGAGCGAGCGATTGCGACTTTGCAGCACGATCTACCGACGTTGTTTGAGCGTGACATTTCCTACGACATCTACAGCCGCGACATCGACTTTCGCGATCCGGTTAATCGGTTTAAAGGCAAGTTCAACTACCGCATTATCTTTTGGACACTGCGGTTTCATGGTCGGCTCTTTTTCACAGAGCTTGCTTTTGATTTGCACAACGTGGAGGCAACCAACCAGACGACCATTCGCGCTGATTGGACAGTACGCGGTACACTGCGAGTACCACCCTAGAAGGCAAAGCTGTTCTTTAACGGCTACTCCCTCTACACTCTTAACCAGGATGCCTTAATTCGGGAACACGTGGATACCTGGGATCGTTCCCCTGGCGAGATTTTGCAGCAGTTTTTGCAGAAGGGTTAAGTCCGCTCTGTAAACAGTCAACGGTCAGCCGCATTCTACGTCTGACCCATATTGCTTAAGCAATGTCATGTTTAAAGGGTTGCTTGCTAAACGTTTTAAGCTGCGGATTGTTCTCAGTGAATAGGCAGCTTTAACCAGGTTGAAAGCTCGTATGCCAGCCAGTCCATTTCTGGCACAGTAAGCGGTGGATAACTCTTGAGTTCGTACTCTTGTGTGCCAGCCCAAATAGCTAGATAGGGTTCAGCATTATTTTGAGCGCTTCCTGCCTTGCGGTATTCCAATCGGCTGATTTGCTTTCGCGGCGCAGTCAGAGGACGACCAGTTTGAAAACCGAAGCGCTTTTGAGAAAGAGAAATCTGCTGCTGATCAATGTGAAGATATGCTTGCCCCAAGAGCGAGGGCATGAAAATTTCTAAGCGAGTCGCATCTTGCGTCAGAGAGATTTTAGTCTCAGCGGGTTTCGCAATCGGTGCGATCGTTGGCGATCGTCGTCCGCCTTGTTCTAGAGCGGCTAGCGCTTCTTGCGCTGAACGCACCCGTTGCTCTAGATTTGGATTGGTCAACCAGCCAAGCCAGTCTGCATAGGCTGGACTGAGGTCGGCAATTTTTTCAAAGTCAAGTTTCGTACCTTTATGCGGCAGGCTAGATGGGTGAGTACCAGCCAGCATTGCCGTCAAAGTCGCGCCCAAGCTGTAGAGGTCGGACGCTGGGATCGCCCGCCCACTGAACTGTTCAGGCGGCATATAACCATACGTGCCGACAACGGTAAAAGCACTCGTATCGCCAGTACTAGTTAGGGCTTTCACGGAGCCAAAGTCCACGAGATAAACCTGACGGTTTGCTAGCAAAATATTACTAGGTTTGATATCTCGATGCACGATCGGCGGTTGTTGCCCATGCAAGTAAATCAGAATATTGAGCAGCGCTTTGGCAAGCTGTTTTGTTTCTGCTTCGGTAAAAAGCCGTTGCTCTTGCAGGCACTGCTCCAGCGATTTACCTGGAACGTAGGTCTGAATGAGGGCAAGCGCTTTATCATTAGGCAGTTGGTGTTCAAAAAAGCCTAAGTAGCGAGGAATGGATGGGTGCGAAAGCGCTTTGAGGATTTCGACCTCGCGCTCGAAGAGTTTTAAGTCATCCCACTCCAGCGCATCATCCAAAAACAACAGTTTGATGACTACACGCTCTTGTGTTTTTAGATCTCGGGCAAGCAATGTCCAGCGTCCAGTTTGTTTGCCAATTTGCCGCTCTACTTCGTAGCGATCGCCCAATATTTGACCAGCCATCGTCTGTTACCAGTGTCTCTAGGTTTGGTTATAACTCTGGC
>DATNQS010000545.1:0-2583 GCA_036703925.1 Candidatus Sericytochromatia bacterium | reverse complement strand
TCCAGAGTTTAACGTTGCTTCTTTTAAGGGTACACATGAGCCGGACTGTCTCAAAACCTTCTCTTACCTCCCGTCAGTTTAAAAAGCATAGTTTGCTTCAACGCTATGCCCCCTGGCTGTATGCGTTCTGGAAGTTTTCACGTCCCCACACTATTATCGGCACTAGTTTAAGTGTCCTTGGGCTGTATTTGCTGGCTGTTGCAGGTAGTGACACGGCGATCGACCCTGTAACGAGCTTAGTGCCTGCTGACTTTTTTTCTGCTGTAACGGTACTCTTGCCGCCTCTGCTCACCTGTCTGTGCGGCAACGTGTACATTGTGGGACTGAACCAGCTTGAAGACATTGAGATCGATCGCATTAATAAACCAGAGCTGCCGTTAGCGTCGGGAGAATTTTCGCGTCGGCAGGGCAGTATTATCGTGGCGATCGCGGGTGTCTTAGCGCTGCTGCTAGCGCTCTCACAAGGTCTGTTTTTGCTGGCAACGGTGGGGATAAGCTTGTTAATTGGCACTGCCTATTCGCTGCCACCCATCCGGCTCAAGCGGTTTCCAGTTTGGGCTTCGCTTTGCATTTTCACAGTGCGAGGGATGATCGTCAATCTAGGACTCTTTCTGCATTTTCAGGGTCGCTTACCGATTCTGCCCTCGGTTTGGGCACTGACCCTTTTTGTGCTGGTTTTCACGTTTGCGATCGCCATCTTTAAAGATATTCCTGACATGGAGGGCGATCGCCAGTACAACATTAAGACCTTTACGCTGCGTCTGGGGCAAGGGGCTGTTTTTCGTCTTGCGCTTTGGGTCATTACAAGCAGCTACTTAGGCATGGTTCTAGCAGGACTATTAGGGCTTCCTGGCAGCAATCATTTAGTTTTGATTGTCTCTCATCTTGTTGCATTGGGGTTGCTGTGGTTCCGCAGCACTCAAGTCGATTTAACCGCACAGTCGTCTATCAGTTCTTATTACCAATTTATTTGGAAGCTGTTTTTCCTAGAGTATTTGATGTTTCCGATCGCGTGTTTATTGGCTTAATTCAGTGTGCCAAACGTGACGCAGTAATTAGTTTCTCTCCTTGGGAACCTGCATTTTTGGACGCAGCAAGTGCTTGATTGAAACTCTGACACTCCTTCACTCATCAAATAGAACCAGTGGCTTACCCATTGAAAATTAGCTGTAACTCAGCAAGCTCTCAGTTTGACTTGATAATCTACTAGCATTCTTGGATGCTTTTGCATCTCAAGCGGTTCACGCTCAACTTGAGAAAAGCAGTATGGATCTTAATTTTGAGGATATTGTCCTTTTGCTGCATCCAGCGATCGCAGTGACAGTCGTGTTTCCTCTGATTGGCATGGTTGTGAGGCTGGCATGGCAGACTCGCGCACGTCGCCTAGAAGTGAAGGCAGGCAACAAGAGCAAGATTCCGCCAGCGTCTGGACAAGAGCATCTGCAACTCGGTCGCTGGCTAACGGGTGCTGTGGTTGGCATCTACCTTCTTGGCATCACGTTCCCTATTTTTGAACAAATCCAGAAGGAAGAGATTTTTGCCAAAGCGCCGCAGCAAGTCATTTTGATTGTGCTCTTCTATATTGCGACGATCGCATCACTTGTCTTTTTGTACCGAGCGCAAGAAAAGCGTTGGCGTGCCGTTTTCGCTACTTTGACTGGGGCTGGGCTAGTGGTTCTCGGCTTTCAGGATGGTGTGTATCGTCTGGATAAAGCTTGGTTTGCGTCTCACTTTTACTATGGGTTAGTGGCAGCGCTGCTGATGATTTTTTCACTGGCGATCGTCCGCGACATCTACCAGGATCGGGCAAACCGCTGGCGTACTACCCATATTGTGTTGAACTGCGTCGCGCTCCTGCTCTTTGTCGGGCAGGGCATTACGGGTACCCGCGACCTTCTAGAAATTCCGCCAAGCTGGCAAAAAAGCACGGTTTACCAATGCAACTTTGATAAAGTATCGCCTGCATACAAAACCTGTCCACCGCTTATGCAATCAAAGTAGTTGCCCCTGACGTAAGCATTTATCTTTGCATGGAGGCCTAGGTAAGCGCCTGTGCCGCTATGCCACGACTTAAAACAATCGCGCTCTTCTTAGAATGAGATGCGCGGGATGATAATAATGCTGGGACGGCTGTAGCGATCGCGCCTGTAATCACGACGATAGCGGTAATCGCTGTAATCGCGACGATCACGCAAATAGCGTTCCCGTTCCCAATCACGACGAGTCCAACTGCGACCATCGCGTCGAATGCCAGAACGCCCCCAGTTGAACCCATCGATCGTATAAACTCGTTGAATGACACGACGGTTGTAGCCCCCATCACGAGAGTAGCCCCGATCGTACCGTTCGCCAGCCAGAACCCCTGTCGGTGCCGCAATAGCGATCGTGCAAATTAAAGACATAGCAGTACGAAACATCTTACGTGACTCCTACTTGTTGCTGGTTACGTTGTTGTCAGCTAGTCACCCTACTGATCAGTATAAATGACTAGGATAAGAGCCGCTTTTTCGTAACGCTAGGTGAACCGTAGGCTGGTGTTCAACGAGACAAGCCAACGACCGTTTTGACTGCCGTCCTTGCTAC
>DATNQS010000544.1:0-2248 GCA_036703925.1 Candidatus Sericytochromatia bacterium | reverse complement strand
GCCTGACATCTGAATCACGTTAGAAGGCTTAATATCACGATGAATAACGCTGTGAGCATGGATAAACTCCAGCACAGGCAGCAACCCTACCAGCACCGATCGCACCTGTGCCTCTGTAAACGCACCCTCATCGTGCAGCAGTTCTGCCAGATTTTTGCCATTCACAAACTCCTGCACCAGATATTGCTGCCGCTCTTGCCTAAAGTACGCCAGCAGCCTCGGAATTTGCGGATGATTGCCCAGCTCCTCCAACCGCATTGCCTCTCGCTCAAAGAGTTGAGCCGCCTTTTTCAAGTGCTGTGCGTCCTGGTTTACAGGCAAAAACTGCTTAATCACACAGTGCGGTTTGGATGGTTTGTCTTCGTCGATCGCCAGAAACGTTCTGCCAAAGCCACCCTGACCGATCGGTTTCATCGGTCGATAGCGATCCTTCAACAGTAGCCTTGCGCCACAGTAACGGCAAAGCTCTGCACTGTCTCGATTTTGAGGCTTTTGACAATTAGGATTGAGGCAGTAGCTCATAACAAAAGAGCAACCAGCAAGTAGATGCTTATGATAAGCGGTTCGTGGGGAAGAGGGGAGAGGCGTGAGGAGGCTGGGGCAGTAAGGGAGGCGTGAGGAGGCTGGGAGAAAACTCCAACTCAAAGCTTTCTAACAACGTCGCTTAAAGCGCCCCTCCGCACTCAAAAATCCCCTTACTTCCTCTGCTCCCCTTGCTCCCCTGCTTCTCTACCTCCCATCGATCACACCACTGCCCCATACCTTGCTGCTACCCTCGCTTCAGGATTCGCCTGCATCGTTAGCCATGCCCACATCTGGTCGCCCAGGCAAAAGTGCCACCATTCGTTAGGATGTTGCTGGAAGCCAGCGGTGAGCATGATCGATCGCAGTCGTTGGCGATGTTCATGAAAGGGACGATCGCGCTGATCGGTGCTGGTAGCAAAGTGGTCGGGATACGATCGCGGCGAGAGTTCATCAATGGGAGAACCCATAGCCACGACTTGACCAGACTCATCCACTAACGTGACGTCGATCGCGCCCCCTGTACTATGTGGCGGCGGCGTAGCGGGATTAAGGCTTGGCACTGCCCAAAACTCGTAAACCAATTCTAAAAGCGACTCACGCTGCGACTCGGTGAGGCGATCGACCGACAATCCCTTTGACTGCACTACGTCCCGAAACGTATAGTCCACCATGTATTGCTGCACTGCGATCGGGCGATAGGCATCAAAGACCTGAAGCCGCCAGCCAGGAAATTCCTTTTGTAGTATCGCTTGCGCTTCAGCCAACTGCTTGAGAACGCCTTCACGCAGATAAAACGGCGACTTTTCACCATAGGGCGCACCGACAGTTGCATAGGGATGGGGCGACACTAAGGCAAACAATGGCTCAGGGATGGGTAGCAGCGGTTCACCACACTCGACGATCGCCACGTGCTGGTAAGGTTTCATGGCAGCTTAAACCTCGTCCCGTTCCAGCGGTTCTGCTTGAGAAGTTCGTGGCACTGGATCGTAGCCGCCAGGATGAAATGGATGACAGCGACAGATTCGTTTTGCCGTTAGCCAACTGCCTTGTAAGACGCCGAAGCGATCAACTGCCTCCAGCGCATACTGCGAACAGGTTGGCTGAAAGCGACACGATGGCGGAAACAGCGGCGAAAGAAACGCCCGGTAGCCGCGAATTACCCCCATAAGCAAGATTTTCATACTGCCAGTTTATTGCGATAAAGCTTCTTTCATACTGCTTCTAGAACTACAGCACGACAAGAAGTGGCTGTAGCTATCACCGAATGCACCGTCTGTGTTCAACCCAACCATTAACTGCTGTCTTTCCAACTTCTATGAACCTCAACTCTCTTGCATCTATAGGATGAACTAGAGCTTCGATCAATTCAAATTGAATGCCTTTAGATAGACCAGATTCTTCGTATGCGTCCTGCGCTCCCTTAAAAACTGCTGTTTTATAAGCTTCTGGTATTGCTTTTCCAGAAACTACTAAATCATCAAGCCTTTCATTATTAAATTCTTTTTGTGAAAGAGAAAAAACAATTCCAGTACCTTCAGTAGATGTGATGCAAATACGAACAGCAGCAATTCCACTACAGTTTGTTTGTACTCCTGCTCTCGCTACAATCGTTCCATCTTCCTGTATTTCAAATCGCTTCTTGAGACCAAAGTTCATGGTTTTTCTTCGTCATGTAGTTAAGCTTCAAGACACTCTTAAATTTTTGGCATAAAACGTCATTAAT
>DATNQS010000543.1:0-2626 GCA_036703925.1 Candidatus Sericytochromatia bacterium | reverse complement strand
TAGCGTTGACAATTCGGTCTTGCTGAATCCAACGGTGATTAACGGTTCCATTCGCAATTCAACGTTAGTCAACCCGACGATCGTCACTACTCCTAACGCCCCTGAACAGTATTACCCTGAGCAGTATTACCCTGAACAGTCCTATCCTGGGCAAGCTTACCCTGCACAAGCGTATCCAAGGGTTTCTTACCCAGCGCCTTATTACAATGTCCGCACCGTCATTCCGACGGTTCGACCCGAACCACAGGTGGTCATTGATCCTCAATATGGCGTGCGCTATCAGGCTCCATCCTCTAGCACTGAGCGGCAAGTGGTAGTCGATCCTCAATATGGTGTGCGCTATAGCAATCCTTCTGGCTATTGAGCTAGCGCACCATGCCCATCAAAGTTACTTCCCACACTAAGCGTGGCTGTACGTTTCGCATGAGATACTGTCGTGCTTTCTCTAGCAGGCTGATGGGTGTAGCGTTTGGTAGCTGGTGGGCGATCGTGCAGCTTTGTTGCCAGTATGTTTGCTGGAGGTAATCAATCAGCCAACGCTGCGCCTCTGGTTCCAATGCTTTGTCAATATCGCGGGCAAGGCTGAGTGCCTGTCGAACGGTGCGTGGCGGCTGGGTGATGGCTTGCAGGAGGTCTGCTGGCATTGCCAGAAGTTGCTGCCAGTGAGCGATCGCCGCACCAGGGCTTCCTTGAGCAAGCTGCAAGACTTCTGGATGTTGGAGAATGTCAGACTGCCCCGATCGCTCCAGCACCTGCGCCATTCCACCGACGCTCAAGCGATAGAACGGAATGCGCTGACAGCGGGATACGAGTGTGGGCAACAATGACTCTGTGCTAGGAGCAATCAGAATGAGCGTTGCCTGTCCTGGTTCTTCAAGCGTTTTCAGCAGCCCATTGGCGGCTCCTTCTGCCATCGTTTCGGCATGGTCGATGACTACGACCGATCGCGGTGCTTCCAGGGGCGCACGCGAGAGAAAGCGGGCAATTTCGCGTATTTGTTCTAACCGTACGACGGGTGGTGTCTTGGGTTTGAGACCCGCGTCTGCGGCTTCTACGATCGATAGTCGCTTCCCCTGATGTAAATAAGTAGGCGCAACCCACAGTAAATCGGGATGGTTCCGTTGCTGAAGGCGTTGCCGTAAGGCTTCTGTAGGGGCGATCGCTCCTTTGCCTGCACTGAATAAAAGCGTTAAAAAACACTCAGCCGCTAGCTGCCGTCCAATGCCGGGTGCACCTGCAAAGAGATACGCTGGTGCTAGCCGCTCTTTAGCAACTGCCTGGGTCAGTAGCTCAACCGCGTGGGTTTGTTCAATCAGTGGCGCGAAGGGAGACATGGGGAACAGTTAAAGGATGAAGAATGAAGGCTAAAGAGTGTTTGAGCTTTTATCCTTCATCCGTTCTAACCCATACCACTGGGCAAACTGCTGGCTCAAGACCCTCTGGATTTGTTCAGCAACCTCCACTTCCGGTTGGCTGGCATCAATGCGGGTAATACGTTGGGGATAGCGCTTTGCTAATTCGGTAAAGCCTTGCTGGACGCGCTGATGAAAGGACAGGTCGGCTTGCTCAATGCGATCGATGGCTCCACGTTGACGGGTTCTGGCTAGCCCTGTAGCCGCATCCAGGTCAAGCCAGAGTGTAAGGTCGCTTTCTAGCCCGTCGGTGGCAATATCGTTAAGTTGAGCGATGAGATTGAGGTCAATGCCGCGCCCGTAGCCCTGATACGCGATCGTTGAGTCGGTGTAGCGATCGCACAAAAGCAGCGCTCCTTGATGCAACTGCGGTTTGAGGTATCCCTCGACGTGTTGGGCACGATCCGCTGCATAAAGGAGCAATTCAGTACGGCTTTGCATGACTTCTGTCGATGGCTCCAGCAACAGTTGGCGTACTTGCAAGCCGAGTGCCGTCCCGCCTGGTTCGCGGGTGGTAACGAGGTGCTGAAGACAGCCTTTCGCTTGTAGCAGTGCTTGCCAACCACTGTCTACTAGCCATTGCTGCGATCGACGCAGTTGAGTCGTTTTACCACAGCCTTCTACACCTTCAAAGACAATCAACTTACCGCGCATAGTGTTTTACAGTGCAGACCCTAAGTAGTAGTCTATGGATATTTGACTCTCATACGCGCCTGGTTACGACGTTAGTTTTTAGCCTTGCCTGACACGCTTTTACTGGTCAGAAAGGTATTTCCGCTCTGCCAAAACCTGAAGATAAGGCTTGTTATGCTAGATGAACGATATGATAGCGAAGTTCTAATGTCACGTGTCCGGGGTTAGTTATGGCTCGTTATACTTGCCTGTTTACAGTTGCGGCATCTGTAGGAAACGTCCAACGCCTGCTGAGCGAGACTTTGGAATCTTGTAATTTCGATATTATTTACGAAACCGGCGACTACTTGATGGCGCGTGAAGTACCGGGCAACGTTGCCTTTACACAATTGGTCACTGTTGAGGTGTTGGTTGATAAGACGCTAGCAACTGATCGCGAGGTTCGCATGAGCTTTGTGATTAAGAATGAAGAACTGCCGCTGCAAACTAATAACCACTGTCGGCGGATGTACGAATTGGTGAGTCAGGCGATCGCCGATAATCGCCAATGGAGTTTGATCGACACTGTTGCTGGTTAATGC
>DATNQS010000542.1:0-4287 GCA_036703925.1 Candidatus Sericytochromatia bacterium | reverse complement strand
CGGTGAAGAGCTAACCCGCGTTCTCCCTGAGTCTCAAGACTTTGTCATTGCTAACCACTTTATCGAGCATTGCCAAAATCCCATCAAAACAATTGGCAGTATGTTGAGAGTGCTTAAGCCAGCGGGCATTCTCTACATGGGCATACCAGACAAACGGTATACCTTCGATGTTCATCGTCCCCTCACGACGATCGACCATCTTCTCAAAGACTATAACGAGGGTCCAGAATGGTCGAAGAAACAGCATTTTCTAGACTGGGCAAAATTTCCTTCGTTGGGCTATACCAGCGAACATGACGGGCAAGATGACCCCAGAATCGAAGCAGAAGCCGCTCGTTTTATAGCGATGGACTACAGCATTCACTATCACGTTTGGACGCAGACCGAAATTCTAGAACTGCTGGCAACCTTACAGAAAACCTTGCATTTTGGGTTTGAAGTTGAGCTATTTCTCAAGAACAAAGATGAAATGATTCTCGTTTTGCGAAAAAATGCTTGACCGCTTTTCACGCTCACACAATTCTCCTGGCTCTCTATTGGGTAGTCTTTTATGATTCGCCTCTTTCTGGTTCTCTTGAGCGTTCTTCTTTCTAGCCTCTTGACCTGGCTTCCTCATCCAGCCCTGGCAGTAGAACAGGCTCCCGTGACGACTTCAGCAGCAACCGCGCCAGCAGAAACCGCACCGCCTGCAACAGAAGCAGCTTCGCCTGCACCAGAAGCAGCACCCCAGGTAACAGCGCTAGATCTTTACAAGCAGCTTGATGCGATCGCTGACAAAGCCTTTAAAGCAACGAACGAAGGCGACTTCCGTATGGCTGAGGACTATTGGACGCAAATCATTGAGACACTACCGCAAACGGCGGCTGCCTGGAGCAACCGAGGCAACGCCAAAGTGAGCCAAAATAAATTGCAGAGTGCTCTCGTTGACTACAACAAGGCGATCGAGCTTGCGCCAGATGCACCTGATCCCTACCTCAACCGTGGCACTGCGCTAGAAGGCTTGGGCAAGTGGGACGATGCGATCGCTGACTACAATCGTGTTTTGGAACTCGATCCTAAAGATCCTGCTGCTTTTA
This sequence comes from Candidatus Sericytochromatia bacterium, assembly GCA_036703925.1. Taxonomy (GTDB): domain Bacteria; phylum Cyanobacteriota; class Cyanobacteriia; order Leptolyngbyales; family Leptolyngbyaceae; genus Stenomitos. The sequence continues at coordinate 3,211 of DATNQS010000542.1, read as the reverse complement.
ACAATCGTGGCAATGCTAAAGCTGGGCTGGGGCAATGGGAAGCCGCCGTAGTCGATTACAAACAAGCGACTGAGCTTGTCCGTGATTATGCGTTTGCCAACGCCAATTACGCTCTAGCGCTTTATCAAATTGGTAAGCAGGATGAAGCCGTTCGCAAAATGCGGAATCTGGTGCGTAAATATCCTCAATTTGCCGATATGCGTGCTGCCCTCACCGCCGCACTTTGGGTGCAGGGAAAACAAGGAGAAGCCGAAAGTCAGTGGGTTTCAGCCGTTGGTCTCGACTCGCGCTACAAAGATCTAAATTGGCTCAGAAACGATCGCCGCTGGCCCCCAGAAATGGTGTCTGCAATGGAGAAATTTTTGAAGCTGAAAGCGTAGAAAAGAAGGCAGGGGGCAAGGAGAGCGGAAGGCAAAGGGGAAGGAAGATTTAAGGTGAAAGCTAAACCATCTTCTCTTGACCCCTTTACTCCCTCTGCTCCTTCCTCTACGCTTGATCACCCCCTCACTAATTTCTCGATCGCTCCTACAGTCAACTCCTGCACATTGTCATAAACGACCTGTGCGCCTGCTTGCTGGAGTGTAGCAATGTAGGCTTGCTTGTTGACCTCAGTTTTCTGAACATGGGGTGGCAAAACGCCAACGGCAAACCATGGGCGATCGGGCTGGACTTGGCGCACCTTGGCGATCGTGTGCATATCTGCCACTGTATCGCCCACATAGATGACGGGCGCAGCATCAGAACCATGCAGCAGTCGCACTGTTTGCAGCAGCCCAGTCGGATCAGGTTTGCCAGGTGCATCTTCCATGGCTACGAGAACGGGCGATCGCAATCCCAAGCGTTGCTCCAGAATATAACGTGCCGATCCAGTCGTAGCACCGCTAAAAAAGCCCCACTGGATACCTGCCTGAGTCAACTGCTCTAGATAGGCTGGTTGCAGTAGCAGCGGCTCCTGACAGATGTAGCCTGTCCAGTGTGCTGGGTCTGTGCCGCGATAGCGTGACTGAAAAAAAGCGACCAGTTCGTCATAATCTAGCCTAATCGGGTTTGTGTCTGTAGCCTCTCGCGATCGTCCCTGGGCTTCAAAATAGCGGTAGAGTAGCTCCTGTGACGCTTCCCAATCGTTATTCCAGAGTCCTTCTGCTTTAAGTGCATCAATATCCTCCGGTGATGGACGATAGGCTCCCTGCGTGAAATGTTCAACGGTATCTGCCAACGCACGGCGATACGATCCTCCCACATCACGGATCACCCCATCAATGTCAAAAACGACGATCGCTCCCAAACTATCCATTACGCCCGCCTGCTCTGTTTTTACTCTTAGCACCATACCGAATCAGGCTGAACCCTGCATCTATACCCTACACGCTTGCCCAACCGTGCCTTTACGGCTGATTCCAAGGATTATGCTGGTGATTCTCCCGGCAGTAAGATAGAATGCTAAGTTGCAGAGCAAGCGAAATGTTTGGGACAAGCTGGAGGTTGGGTTGTCGAAGTTTATTTTAAAAGTTCTCTGGTTAGATGAGAACGTTGCATTAGCCGTCGATCAGGTTGTAGGCAAGGGCACTAGCCCGTTGACATCTTACTTCTTTTGGCCCCGTAACGACGCATGGGAACAGCTAAAGACAGAGATGGAAGCGAAGCATTGGATTTCTGAAGTCGATCGCGTTGAGCTGCTCAACCAGGCGACCGAGGTTATTAACTACTGGCAAGAGGAAGGCAAGCGGCGACCCATGGCGGAAGCGCAGGCAAAGTTTCCAGAGGTCACGTTTACAGGCAGCGCCTGAGGGACGGGCGGTCGGGTTTTCTATCGCTAGGGTAAGGCGTGGAAAGCCTTTTTACGCAAAAAACGAGCAAGCTCCTAGAGCTTGTCAAACGCATAACCGCCCTGACTAGTAGATGATAGAGTTGGGGCGCGTTTTGTGTTTCGGTCTTTAATATCGGTGATAGTTCGGCTCTTGCTATGATTGAGTCGAGCCATGGTAGACCGATGCTGCCTAAAACTATGTACTGAGGCAAATAAAATTTGAGACTTTAGCAATGATTTGCTACGGTTTATTACAGTTGATTACGCATCATTTAACCTATTTTGCGACTTAATATTTTTTCTTAGGCAGGTAGCTTCATGACAATGACCATCACTCCGGACCAGGTAGAGCGGATCGTTTGGAATCAGCATCATGATCCGTTTGAGGTACTGGGTCCCCACATGGTAGAGAACGATGGTCAGCGAGTCTGGGTTGTGAGAGCTTATCAGCCGAATGCTGACGGTGTTTGGGTGGTGCTGCCAGAGCAACGGGCAGAATACCCTATGCAGGCAACTCACCATCCTCACTTCTTTGAGTGCACGATCAAGGGTGTCGAACTTTCTAACTATCAATTTCGCTTGAAAGAAGGTGAGCACGAGCGCTTTATCTACGACCCGTATGCGTTTCGATCGCCCTACCTGACTGATTTCGACGTTCATCTCTTTGCAGAAGGCAACCACCATCGCATCTATGAAAAGATGGGTGCCCACCTGACCGAAATGAACGGCGTTAGCGGTGTCTATTTTGCTGTCTGGGCACCCAATGCCCGCAGTGCGTCTGTGCTAGGTGACTTCAACTTCTGGGATGGTCGTAAGCACCAGATGCGAAAACTGGGTGGCGGGATTTGGGATCTCTTTATTCCCGAAATTGGCGTAGATGCTCGCTATAAGTACGAGATCAAAAACCAGGACGGTCATATTTACGAAAAATCTGACCCCTATGGCTTTCAGCAAGAGGCGCGACCCAAAACCGCGTCGATCGTCACTAATCTTGAAACCTACACCTGGAATGACGATGACTGGATGGCACAACGCCGTCATTCTGAACCACTCACCAAGCCGATCGCCGTTTACGAGTGTCATCTTGGTTCCTGGCTGCACGCTGCCTCTAGTGAGCCTGCCCTGTTACCGAACGGTGAGCCAGAACCCGTTGTGGTGGTTTCTGAGCTGAAGCCTGGGGCACGGTTTCTGACCTACCGAGAACTCGCTGCTAAACTCATTCCTTACGTGAAGGATCTAGGCTTCACGCATATCGAGCTACTACCGATTGCCGAACATCCGTTTGACGGTTCCTGGGGCTATCAGGTTGTAGGGCACTACGCCTGCACCTCTCGCTACGGCACCCCGCAAGACTTTATGTACTTTGTGGATCAGTGCCATGCCCAAGGTATTGGTGTCATTGTG
>DATNQS010000541.1:0-3351 GCA_036703925.1 Candidatus Sericytochromatia bacterium | reverse complement strand
GTGGGCGATGGCATTAATGATGCTCCGGCTCTGGCTCAAGCAGATGTAGGGATCGCCATTGGAACGGGTACTGATGTGGCGATCGCCGCGAGCGATATCACCCTGATTTCGGGCGATCTGCAAAGTATTGTCACCGCCATTGAACTGTCCCGTGCCACGATGCAAAACATCCGCCAAAATCTCTTCTTTGCCTTTATCTACAACGTCGCTGGCATTCCGATCGCCGCTGGCATTCTGTTCCCCTTCGTTGGCTGGTTGTTGAGTCCCATGATTGCAGGTGGCGCAATGGCGTTTAGCTCTGTCTCAGTCGTCACAAATGCCCTGCGGTTACGAAACTTTCAGCCCAAAGCGACAACACAAGCTGGCAAACATAGGCTGACAGGAGGCTTAATCAATGGTTAGCAGAAAAACGCTGGTTGCCAAGCTTGCAGGTTTAGGTTTCTTTCTAGGTCTAGCTTCAAGCGGGGCACTTCTTTCTTCAAGCGACTACGCTAACGCTCAGATGCCAATGGCAATGCCTGACCATCAAGCGACCCCGTTTCAGCGCCTTAAGCAACCGCTGGGTCTAAAAATTGGTGTGGCTGTGGGTGGTGCTGCGTTAATGGGACTAGAACTTTGGTGGTTTCTCTTCAGCAAAAAGCAGTCACAAAAGGCAGAAGCAACGCAAGGCGTGCAGGAGTTGACTATCATCGTGGATGGTGGCTATACACCCAGCCGCATTGTCGCCAGCGTGGGGCAACCCGTCCGGCTCAATTTCTTTCGCAAAGATCCCAGTGGTTGCCTTGAAACCGTATTAGTGCCTGATTTCTACATTGCACAGAAGCTAAATTTGAATCAGGTCACGGCGGTGGAGTTTACGCCAGAAAAGCCGGGGCATTATCCGTTCACCTGTGGCATGAATATGTTTCAGGGTGTTGTAGAGGTTGAAGCGGCTGCACCGAAGCCAACGCGTCAGCTTGCTGCACAATAAGGAGATCTGAACTAAGGCACCTTTCACCGCTAGCAGAAACCAAAACTCTCATCGCAGCATCTTTGCAAACCTACAAAATCACTAGAGGGGAAAACGATCGTTGCCCCCTGGTGATAACCCTACGATAACTAGCTAGGTAGGGTTCTGAACTTTGACTTTTGGCATAGCAGGTTCGGGCTTTCAGGATGTTCGATCGAACACATCGCTTAATAAATTGGCAAATCCAACAGAGCAAACCTCCCTAAGATAGCCAGCAGGCAGAACACAACAAAAGTGCTGTGTCGCAACCGTACACCTAGTTCAATGAGATTCATAGAAGTATCCTCTAACGGTTGCCGTTCTGCACTACTTGCACAGGGGCACTGTTGCGCGGTAACGACGGGCGGCGCAACACAATTTTCTGCCCGATTTGTAAGGCATTGCTGTAAATAGCGCCTTTCTCGCCCCTATCTGTTACCAACACCACCGAAATTTGCTTGACTTTGCCAGCGTCGATCGTAAACGCCAGCCACTGATTTTATTATTGGGTCATGCTAAGTTACTGCGCTCTTGGCTAACTGTGTCTGCGGACGACTCTAGCTGTTGGTCTGCATCATCCAAGACCGCGATCGTCGTACCAGGTGCAACGAGATCGCCCAGTCGCACCAATAATTTCTGAATCACACTGCTAGTCTGGGCGCACACAGCAGCCCCCTCCGTTGCTTCCACTTGACCCAAAAGCTGTGTCTTATCCCTTGCCTTTTCAGGCATCAACGCACAGCTTTTCACCATGACATTTGGCTGTTTGCCACAGAAGTTGCTTTTTCCGCGCTACGCTCTAGAGCTAACGGCTTTCTTAAATGCCAGGACGGGGACTTGAACCCCGGACACGAGGATTTTCAGTCCTCTGCTCTACCAACTGAGCTATCCCGGCGCGTCTTTAGCGCTTACCCAACTTACCAAACCTGTGTCACTAAATGCAAGCAAATTGAGGAAACAGGGACGATCGTGGCAAAAAGAGCGTTGCATCACAGTGAGTCTTTTGCATTATCTAGGTCGATCGCTGGATAGACCATTGACGCATCCACGCTATAACACCAGGTACATCGCAGGAAAGAAGGGTTGTACGGCAGAATAGAAAGAATGCAGTGCCCCACTGCTGATTGTTTATTTTCTTACGCATGGACTGGCAGGACATTTCTGGTAACTGGGTTTTGGTGCCGCCGCGCCCTACTGCAATCGTGCATTTTCTTGGCGGTGCGTTTGTGGCAGCTGCTCCTCATGTAACCTATCGCCGGTTGTTAGAGCGTCTGGCAGTGCAAGGCTATGTCATTGTCGCCACGCCCTTCGTAAATACGTTTGACCATACGACGATCGCGCGAACCGTGCTGCAAGATTTCGATCGCGCTCTGGAGATTTTGCATACTAAGATGCTTAGCAAGCGCTATTTGCCGATTTATGGGGTCGGGCACAGCATGGGTTGCAAGCTACATCTGCTCATTGGTAGTCTCTTTCCAGTCGAGCGATCGGGCAATATTCTGATTGCCTTCAATAACTTTTCGGCTCGTAGTGCGGTGCCTCTAGTCGAGCAATTCTCGCCCGTTTTTGCAGTCGAGTTCACACCATCCCCCTTAGAAACCAATCAGCTTGTTGCCAAAAACTATCAGATCCGTCGGAATTTGCTGGTGAAGTTTACCAATGACACGATCGATCAAACCACTGAGTTAACAGACGTGTTGCAAACTCGGTTTCCAGGTATGGTCGTTGCTCAGACCTTATCCGGAAACCATCTGACACCACTGGGTCCCGATGTGAATTGGCAAGCGGGCACTGTTTTTACGCCGTTTGATGCGATCGGGCAGTGGGTACGTCAGGAAGTCTACCGAGAACTTCATCAGCTAGAGCGTACAGTTTTGCGCTGGTTAGACCCGCTGGCATCTCTTGGCTAAAGCGATCGCACAGGTCTTAACTCAACCTCCAGACAATGGCTTTTCAAAAAGTGCGATCGCGTCCTGAATTTGGCTTGGCTCAGTAGCTCAATAAGTGGTTGATGATGGTATTGCTTAAGCCTTTGTTGCAACTGGGAATGCTTTTTGTACTGATTTCCCTTATGTGTTTAGCACTCATCGCGCTGTTGCCAGCTAACCCTCTGTGCGGTCTCGTCTTTTTTGTAGTCAGTATACTGACCATTCTCTTAACCGTTGATGCTCTTTAGCGTTAAGGCATTGCCGTTTACCGCTATAACCTCTAGGGGTGCTTAGATCTCATGGTAGGATTCATTGAGTCTTAAAGTTAATTAAAACGTCGGTAATGCTCATGGATACGGAAGCAAGCGCTGAATGGAATGGGCTAATGGACGTTGAAGCGGTGCAAAAAACGCTGAACCGTTCTAGAGCTTCGAT
>DATNQS010000540.1:0-5521 GCA_036703925.1 Candidatus Sericytochromatia bacterium | reverse complement strand
TATCCGTCTACCGAAAAGAAACTGCGCCAAGCTGGAGCCGATCATGTCGTTCTACCCGCTGAAATTGGTGCATTGCGGATGTCACACATCATCAGGCATCCAGCAGCCCTCAGCTTTCTCGAAGAAACAGTTGATGGGAGCAGCCTTAATGAACTGCTCTCTCAAATTGATGTACAGGTTGATGAACTTGCTGTAGTGTCTGGTTCGCCGCTAATTGGCAGTAGTATCAGCACGGTGCAAGTGCGGGGCAAGGGTACGTTTATTGTGGTGGCGCTCCGCAGGGTCGATGGCACTACGCTCATCAATCCTAGCCATGATGTGCATTTAGCAGAAGGCGATACGGTCATTGTGATGGGGCATAAAGGCGATATCCCCAAGTTCGCGCACCATTATGCACTCAAGCGGCAAATGCGGTGGAGAGGTGAGACGGTGCAGGGTCAGAGATGAGGGGAAGTTTAAGTAGCGCTTTGCCCACGACGCTAGAGAGCTTTGAGTTTATTTGCCACTGACAATACTTTTCGCGTTTAGCTTTCCACCCGCTCCCCTCTTTACAATATAGTGATGGCACTATTTATTAATGACGAAACTGAAATGACCGCAACCATTACCGATATTGCTGTAACGACGATCGACGGCAAAGAAAAGCCTCTGGCGGATTATACAGGCAGCGTGTTACTTATTGTCAATGTGGCATCTCGCTGTGGCTTTACACCGCAATACACGGGGCTAGAGCAACTTTACCGCCAATATCACGCGCAAGGGTTGGAGGTATTGGCGTTTCCGTCTAATGACTATGGTGGGCAAGAACCGGGCACCAACGAAGAAATTGTGCAGTTTTGCTCCACCAAATACGATGTGACGTTTCCGCTGTTTGACAAGGTTCATGCCAAGGGAGGGCAACAGCACCCACTCTATGCTCGCCTCACGACAGTAGACTCTGCTGGCGATGTAGCCTGGAACTTTGAAAAGTTTCTGGTGAATAAGCAAGGTGAGGTCGTAGCGCGGTTTAAGAGTGCAGTCAAGCCGGATGCACCTGAGTTGATCAGCGCGATCGAGCGAGAATTAGAAAAATAACCATCAGCTTGAACAAGCATTTGAAGCAGCAACGTCTAGCCTTCTTAACGCTGACGGCTGCTAGCAGACCGCTGACCGCTACTCAAACCTTGCCGACCAACGCATCCAACTCTGCACATAGAGAACGCGGCGCATAACCCAAGCGAATGGCTTTGGTGCTATCCAAGGATAAATCGGGAGGGCGTTTAGCTGCCATGGGCACATCCTGCTGGCGGCAGGCGATGATACTTTCTGTTGGCAGTGCGAGGATAGCTGCCATCAAACAGCCAAACTCATAGCGCGACACTCGTTCTCTGCCGCCAAGGTGAAGCCGACCCTCTGCCAGCTTAAGAGCAAGCAGCAACCCTTTCGCGGCGGTTGTACCGCTGGTCGGTGTACGAAATTCATCCGTAAACAATTTAAGGTCTTGACCCGATCGCAATGCCTGGATGAATGGCTGTATAAAACTGCTAGCAGTCGGTGGCACAGCGCCAAACATTAATGGCATGCGACAAACGGCAGTTCTGGGGTAGCGCTCGAGCATTTCTACCTCTGCAAGGGCTTTTTGCTCGCCATAGCGGTTGATGGGCGAAACGCGATCGTCCTCTAAATATGGTGCCTGCAACCCATCAAACACCATTTCGCTGGAGGCAAACGCGCAAGGTACGTCGCGATCGGCACAGAGAGCAGCAATCTCCGCAGCAGCAGTGACATTTAACCGATAGGAAGCGTCAGGTTCAGCCTCGCAACGGTTGGGACTTGACTCTGCCGCCAGATGAACGACAGCATCAGGCTGCACCGTTTGAAAGAGTTGTCTCAGTGCTTTAAAGTCAGTCAGGTCGATCGACAACATCGTCGTGCCGGGAATAGCGATCGCGTTTGAAAAAGAAGTTCCGTAAACATCCCAATCAGCCGCGGCAATCTGACAAAGGTTCCAACCGAGAAATCCGCTAGCCCCAGTAACAAGAAGTTTTTGCATACGTACTTATGCCAGTGTAGAAAGCGCAGTGTAATTGCACTCACTGCCATTGGATGCCCTTATCCTAAAGCAAAGAGAGTCTGGACTGATACAGATTCAGCCTTACTCAGACAACGGTTTTTTGAAGGATACAGCAACGATGCAAGACTGGTGGCAAGCAACCTTTCCGAAGGGACGGCAAACAGTAACAATTCAGGATGCCAGCGATCGCTCCGTTGCCATTGCCTATGGCGAAAAAGGAACCGGCAAGCCACTCGTCTTTGTCCACGGGGTGGCTAGCTGGAGCTATTGCTGGCACGCCAATATTGCAACGCTGGCGCAGCACTTTCGGGTTATTTGTTTTGATGCGAAAGGCAGTGGTTTTTCCGATAAGCCGCTGCAACCAGAGCAGGCAAACCACAAAGTAGTGGAACTGGAGCGCGTGATCCGGGCGCTGTGCGATGAACCTGCCGTGATTGTTGCCGAATCGCTCGGAGCGCTAGTGGCTCTTGCTGCTGTACAGGCGCATCCAGAGTTGTGCGATCGCCTGGTACTGCTCAATGTACCGATTTTTCCCAAGGAATTACCCAATTGGGGTATGCGTCTCCTTGCAGAGATACCGCTGGGCTTTGTAGAGCTAGCAGACCAGTTGCGTCTCACAAAGTTACTTGACCCGGTGATTCGCCAGGTTGTCTATGCCCTGCGCGATGAAGTCATTGCCGATCCATCTCATGCCACGATCGAGGACATTTACTGGAGTACGTATCCGCAAATCGAGTTCCCTGGTACGCTGACCAAACTAGCAGCAGAATTCCAGCTTGCCGCCCGCGAAATTAAGCGACTAGAACAGGGGCAACCAAACCTCATTCGTTCTGTGCAAGAGAAGTTGTCGCAAGTGAACTGCCCGACGCTAATTCTGTGGGCAGACCAGGATCGCTGGTTTCCGGTTAGCGATGGTAAGCAACTGTGCGATCGACTGCCCCGTGCAAAACTCCAGATCATTCCCAACTGTGGACACTACGCAGCGGGTGGGCAACCTGAGTTTGTCAACGCTGCCATTCTCTCCTTTCTGCATAGCAAATCTGACCCATCCGGCTTCAAGCGGTAGACAGCAAAAGATCAGAATACAACTATGCTTGCTGAAATATAGGCAACAGACTGAGGCAAGCTATATGAGAGCCATACCAGGGAAAGCTCGCTATTCAGTTAACGTTTGCCTGTCACTAACTCGTAAAAGCAAGCCGTACTCGCCTTAAACGCTCTCGACACCCCAGCGTGTTCCTGAGCCAGTTGTTCTACCAGGTCCCCCGTTGTCGGGCGGCTCAAAACTGTCTAGTCCTTGAGGAATGACTTGCAGCGCCACTGTTGCAGAAAGAACTGATACAGAGGACATAGAACACTGAGCTGTAGACGCTAACGCAGGGACAGCCAGAGCGACAGGAGTAGTATGACTAGAAGATGCTAACCAGGCAAGTGCGATCGTCGTGCTAAGTACAGCGGTTATCACACCTGTAGGCGAGATTATCCAGTGCTTCAGTGGGTACAGAGTTCTCATAAAAACTAGCAACTTTTGCCGCTACGTTATGGCAGTAACTTAAACATGAAGCCGCCCGGAAAGACTTGATTCATTTAACCAGTGTGCTGTCCGCTAAAGTTGCCAAAAGCGGAAGGAGCTAAAAATAGCGCCACTCACAACTCTAAAAAGGGTCAAGCTTGACGAACGTGAGATGCGATCCCGTGCTTGCAGTCGAACGAGCCCCAGCCCTTAAGCCATGCTGTGCGATCGCGTCAGTGATCTATATCCAGTAAGCCTTGCTTATATAAGACAGCAGTTACAAGTATTTTTAACAGTTCCTTCGACTAACTTCATCTGCCCTCGCAATAAATACTCCTAATTATGTAGCTCGGCACAAGAAGCAACGTTGCTTAATACATAGATAATAGATACTAGTAGCTACTCTAGAGATAGATGTACAGGCGATCGGGTACTTGACTCTCACTGATCTCTCTGCTACGTTCAGGTAAGCATTAACTTAAGTTTTCAGCGACGCAGGCAAATGAGCGGCAACACCTTTTTCTTTTATGTTTGGTATCCATCGGTTCACCTGGAGTGACTACCGTTCGAGCTGAACGTGTCCAGGTGAACCGCAGAGTCAACTCTGCGGTTTTTTAGTTTTAAGGTGTCGCCAGAACCAGAATTGTGATCGAGATAAGAGAGTGGAAAGAGCAATGGCAGCGTTAATGAGTTGGTTTTACGGCTTTTACTTTTGGACCAGGCACTGTTCCGGGTAAAGTCTGTTGCGCCTTCGTTCGTACAGCCCGGAACCCAGAGGTTCCGGGCTTTTTGTTTGTCAAAGATCAAAGCAGATTAGTCAACGTACACAAGCAAGGAGTAAGTTCATGTTGGATGCCCGATTAGTCACGAAGTCCCATCCCGACCATCGCACCGTTATCCAGTTGTCTGAACAGGTGGCGATCGGTGGCAGTAATGTCGTCATCATTGGCGGCCCCTGTACGGTGGAGAGTGCAGAGCAAATGGAGCAAGTTGCCAGTCAGCTTTCAGTGGCTCCCATTCATGCTCTGCGGGGAGGTGTGTACAAACCACGCACTTCCCCATATTCGTTTCAGGGGATGGGCGTGGACGGGCTGCGAATTCTGGCAGAGGCACGATCGCGCTACGGCATGCCTGTGGTGACAGAGGTAATGTCGATCGCCCAAATTGCGCCGGTTGTTGCCTATGCCGATATGCTGCAAATTGGCAGCCGCAATATGCAAAACTTCGAGTTGTTAAAGGCGCTGGGGCAGGCAGGCAAGCCGATCCTGCTGAAGCGGGGACTCTCAGCAACCATTGAAGAATTTGTGATGGCAGCGGAATATATCATGGCGCATGGCAACCCCAATGTGGTGTTGTGCGAACGCGGTATCCGTAGCTTTGATACCTACACTCGTAATGTGCTGGATTTGGGTGCAGTAGTTGCACTCCGTCAGTTGACCCATTTGCCCGTCATCGTAGACCCTAGCCACGCCACCGGTAAACGTGAACTGATTGCTGACTTGGCACGAGCCGCTGTTGCCTGCGGAGCCGATGGTCTCATGATTGAATGTCATCCTGAGCCTGATCAGTCTGTATCAGATGCACGTCAGGCGCTTTCGTTAGAAGCAATGGTGTCCCTCGTGCAGAGTTTGGAGCCGATCGCGCGGGCAATCGGACGCACCTTGAGCAAAGACAGCGTTGCAGACGCAAAGCAATTGGTGATGGCTTAATTTAGGAGTGCGGCGATCGTGTCTTCAGCAAGCAAAATCATTTGGTTTTTATACCGTTTGTTTGATGACCGCAGGCGCGATCGCAACCTTCTTCACTACTGACACTGCTGCTTGCTACCATCTGCCTTGACCGCAGCCTATAGGGGCAAAGAGCCAAAAAGGTGTAGGGTAAGAACAAAACTTTATCGCTTTTAGCCTATGTCTGCCTTTCCTGAACCGCCCTATGTACTGTTGCTAGCTGGACTA
>DATNQS010000539.1:0-5773 GCA_036703925.1 Candidatus Sericytochromatia bacterium | reverse complement strand
ATCGAAGGTAGTCTAGCGTATTTGTCCCCAGAGCAAACCGGGCGCATGAACCGGGAAATTGACTGTCGCAGCGATCTATATTCCCTGGGCATCACGTTTTACGAATTGCTTACAGGGCAACTGCCCTTTCAGGGCAATGATCCGCTGGAATGGGTGCATTGCCATATTGCCAGATCGCCTGTGCCACCGATCGAGGTCTTGCCAACGCTGCCCCAATCGTTGTCAGATATTGTACTCAAACTCCTTGCCAAAGTGCCGGAAGCTCGTTATCAAAGTGCGGCAGGCTTGCAGGCAGACTTAGAGCGCTGCTTAGAGTCCTTGGCAGCAAGCGGAAACATTCTTCCCTTCCCGTTGGGTGAGCAAGATATTTCAGAGCGGTTGCAGATTCCGCAAAAGCTGTATGGGCGCGATCGAGAGGTAGCCCAACTGCTGGATGCTTTTGAGTGCATGATAGCGCAAGGGAAACCAGAACTGATGCTGGTCGGTGGTTATGCCGGCATTGGCAAATCGGCATTGGTCAATGAGTTGCATAAGCCCATTGTGCGCGAGCGTGGCATCTTTATTTCTGGCAAGTTTGATCAATATAAACGCGATATTCCTTACGCCACGCTGGTGCAAGCGTTTCAAGCACTAACGCGACAAATTCTCACCGAACCGGAAGCCAAACTTACTCAGTGGAAACAGCGCCTTCAGATAGCACTGGGCAACAATGGCAAGCTGATTACGGCTGTCATTCCAGAGGTGGAATGGCTGATTGGTGAACAACCACCGTTACCAGAATTAGGACCCGCAGAAGCCCAAAATCGCTTTAATCTGGTCTTTCAAAGCTTCATCAATGCGTTTGCTCAAAAAGAGTCTCCTTTGGTAATCTTTCTCGATGATATGCAGTGGGCCGATAACGCCACGCTAAATTTTATCCAAACGCTGCTCACAGGCTCTGTGGTTCGCTATCTCTATTTCATCCTTGCCTATCGGGATAATGAAGTAGACCTGAGCCATCCCTTTCAGTTGACGATCGACAAGCTGCGTCAGAGCAGCATTAGACTCTCTGAGATTGTGTTGACTCCGCTTCAGTTAACCCATGTCAGTCAACTCATTAGTGAAACCTTGCATTGTTCACCACAACAATCAGAACCGCTGGCTCGACTGATATGGCAAAAAACTGATGGTAATCCTTTTTTTGTCACAGAATTCCTTAAAACGCTCTATCAAGAGAATCTGCTGACGTTCAATCCTCCCATCACCCCGCTGCCGCCTCGCCCTACCGCTTTCTGGCACTGGGATATTGCTCAAATTGAAGCCCAAGGCATCACCGATAATATTGTCACGCTCATGCTGGGGCGGATGCAAAAGCTGCCGTCTGCGACCCAACAAGTCCTCAAGTTAGCATCCTGTTTTGGCAATCAATTTGGCTTGTCTATCCTGTCTACGATTAATGAAAAAGCACCAGAGGAAACCGTCCAGGCTTTGCAGGCGGCCATTTTCTCAGGTTTGATTGTGTTGATCGACCAGACTGAGGGGCTAGAGAAAACCTATCGCTTTCGCCACGATCGCATCCAACAAGCAGCGTATTCATTGATTCCAGAGGCACAAAAGCAAGCCGTACATCTCAAAATCGGCAGACTGATTCTCCAAAATACGCTACCGGAGCATCGAGAAGAAACGCTGTTTGATATTGTGAATCAACTCAACATTGGCATCGCGCTGATTACTGATCGGACAGAACAGGAAGAGCTGCTTAAACTCAACTTAACTGCTGCCCAAAAAGCCAAAGCCTCGATCGCCTATACTCCGGCACTGAAATACCTGAATGCCGCCACCCAGCTACTGTCTGCTGATGCCTGGGAAACAGCTTACACTCAAACCTATACCCTCTTTCGAGAGTGGGCAGAGTGCGAGTATTTAACGGGCAATTTGGAACAAGCCGATGTCTTGTTTCAGGTACTCTTAACCAATGCTCAATCCAAGCTGGATCAAGCCAATATTTACAGGTTGCAACTGCGGCTCTATCAGATTGCAGGCAAGTATGATGAGGCACTCGCGCTTGGCTTAAATGCGTTGAAGCTGTTCGATGTCACCTTTCCAGAGACTGAGGCAGAGGCTCAACACGCAGCAGCCGTCATCAAAGCTCAGATTGCCAATCATTTGGGCGATCGCCAAATCTCAGACTTGCTCAACGCACCTATCTTACAAGATCCCACATTGAGAACTGTCATCAATCTGTTGACGACGGCATCGCCCCCAGCCTATCTCAGCCAACCCAGTCTCTTTCTCCTGCTAGTGCTCACAGCTGTTAACTATTCGTTGAAGTATGGCAACACTGAGGATTCCTGTTTTGCTTACAGCATGTATGCCATGTTGCTGGTCTCTGTGCTGCGGGATATTCCAGCAGGCGTTGCCTTTTCGGAGATGACCATTCAACTGAATCAAAAGTTAAACGATCCCACCCTTAAAGGCACGGTGATTCATATTCACGGTAGTCATATCAACGTTTGGCGTGAGCACATGGCGACCGACCTGCCTTTTTTAGAACAGGGCTTTCTGGGCTGTGTGGAAGTAGGCGACGTGACGATGGCAAACTACAACGGCTACCAGGGTTCCTGGCAGATCATCGAAACCGTTTTTCCCTTACCCGAAGCCTACCAAGCCATTCAGAAGTACGCCAGTTTTGCCCAACAATCCAGGCATGAAGCCACGTATCAAACCATTCGCTTGCAGCAGCAGTTTGTGATGAATTGGCGTGGGCTAACGCACCATCATTTGACCTTAAGTGATGATGAATTTGATGAAGTTCAATCGCTATCGATCCTCATCAAGGCAGGCTTCTCTAGCGGCATTGCCTTTTATCACATTCTGAAACTGATTATAGGCTTCACCTACGAGCAGTATGAAGCGGCACAGAAGGCGGCAGTGCAAGCCTCTGAACATTTAGGAACTATTCTGTCACTGCCGATCGAAGCCAATTACGTGCTGTATCAGGCGTTGACGTTAGCGGCACTGTATCCCACTGCCTCTGAGTCAGAGCAAGCTCAGCTTTTAACTACACTCAACCAGCGGCAGCAGCAACTCCAGTATTGGGCCGATCACTGTGCGGCAAACTTTTTACATAAAGCGCTCTTAGTGAGGGCTGAAATCGCCCGTCTTGAGGGGCAGGATGTGGTAGCGATGCGGCTGTATGAGGAATCGATCCGTTCGGCGCGGGAACATGGCTTTGTGCAGTATGAAGCGTTGGCAAACGAACTGGCAGTGAAGTTTTACCTCGCCAGAGACTTTGAGACGATCGCTAAAACCTATCTCCAGGAGGCAAAAAACGCTTATCAACGCTGGGGCGCGATCGGCAAAGTCAATCACCTGGAAGAATGCTATCCCACCCTGTTACCCCAACCGGCGATCGCGACCAATCCCACTTTTTTAGGCACCAGCGAACAACTCGATTTGCTCTCGGTGGTGAAAGCATCGCAAACCATCTCCAGCGAAATTGTGCGCCCGCAGCTATTGCAGACCTTAATGCAAATTGTGCTTGAACAGGCAGGAGCCGACACCAGTTACTTGCTGCTCTGTCACGAACACGATCTGGTGATTGAAGCTGAAGCAAAGGTTAATCAAGAGCAGCTTGAAGTTTCGCCAGTCAGTGCTTCTACTAAAATTGCTGACATTGCGCCTCAATCAATGCTGAACTATGTGCAGCGGACGCAAGAAGCAATCATTTTAGACCCCTCTACTAAACAAAGTCTGTTTTTTGAAGACGAGTACTTACTCAATAAACAGCCAAAATCAGCGCTGTGTTTACCGATCGTCCGGCAGGCGACCTTAATCGGTCTTCTCTACTTAGAAAATAACTTCCTCAGCGGTGCCTTCACCTACGAGAAACTAGCAATCCTGGATGTTTTGACGACTCAAATTGCTATTTCTCTCGAAAACGCTCGGCTCTATCAAACGCTGGAAGACAGCCAGGAGCGGCTCAACCTGGCCTTACAATCTGGAAAGATCGGCACCTGGACGTGGGATATAATCAATGACAAAATTGACTGGGATCAGCAGGTCTATCGGCTCTTGGGAGTAACGCCTGAAACGTTTGATGGTTCTCTGGAAGCGGTGCTTGCCCGTCTGCATCCCGATGATGTCGCACCGCACAATCAGTCCGTTAAACAAGCGATCGCTGAAGGGGTAGAACATAACTCGGAGTTTCGTGTGCGTTGGGAGGATGGCAGTCTGCATCACATTGCCGCGCGAGGACGGGCAATTTTTAATGAAGCAGGAGTCGCCGTCCGCATGAGTGGTATTGTGTATGACCTCAGCGATCGCAAACAAGCGGAAGCGCAACGGCTACAACTCGCACAAGCACAAGCCGCCAGAACTGAAGCCGAAAAAGCGAATCGCATCAAAGATGAGTTTTTGGCAGTACTGTCGCACGAGTTGCGATCGCCCCTCAACCCAATCTTGGGCTGGGCAAAACTCCTGCAAACCCGCGAGTTTGACGAGCCTACTCGAAAGCGTGCCTTAGAAACAATCGAACGCAATGCCAAACTGCAAGCGCAACTGATTGAGGACTTGTTGGATGTCTCGCGCATCTTGCGTGGTAAGTTGCTGCTGAATACGGCTTCAATCAACCTGGTCACGATCATTCAAGCGGCGATCGAAACCGTTCGATTAGCAGCCGAAGCAAAGGAAATTACCATTCACACCGTGTTTGCATCAGCGGTTGGACAGGTTATGGGGGATGCAGCTCGTCTTCAGCAGATTCTTTGGAATCTACTCACTAACGCGGTCAAGTTCACACCTAACGGTGGTCAAGTTGCCGTTCGCTTAGAGCAAGTGGATACGGTAGTGCAAATTCAGGTAAGCGACACTGGCAAGGGCATTACCCCAGAGTTTTTACCGTACGTCTTTGAGTATTTCCGGCAGGAGGACAGCAAAACGACTCGTAAATTTGGTGGGTTGGGACTTGGACTCGCGATCGTTCGCTATCTGACAGAATTACATGGCGGCACGGTTGCAGTCGAGAGTGCAGGGGAAGGACAAGGTGTAACTTTTACCGTGAAGCTGCCACTGATGAAAGCCGAAGCCAGAAAAACATGGGCTGAACCCACGCTTGCTTTGCCTCCATCCCTTACGCCACTTCTCAATGTTCAGGTGCTGGTGGTTGACGACAAGGCAGACACTCGCGAATTGACGGCGTTTATTTTAGAACAAGCAGGCGCGAGCGTCACTGTTGTATCATCGGCCTTAGCGGCATTGGACGTGTTAACGCAGTTTCAACCGGATGTCTTAGTCAGTGATATTGGGATGCCAGGGATGGATGGCTATGCTTTGATACGGCAAATTCGCCAGCTTCCAGAGCCAGTGAAATTGATTCCAGCCGTTGCTCTCACTGCCTATGCTAGCGAAGTTGACCAGCAGCAGGCGATCGATGCCGGTTTCCAAATTCACCTATCCAAACCTGTTGAGCCAGAAGCAATCACGGCCGTGATTGCCCGTTTAAGTAAGCGGTAAGGGTAACCTGGAGGATAAGCATTTTGAGTAAAGCCTTGCATCATGGGGTTCTTTGCATAGCCCCTCGAAAAGGTACATTCTAGAAGTAGAAGGCGAGTCTCATATCTAATCATATCAAGAAGCTGAAATCAGGTCACGCTGCCCCTCTGCGCGCCACTAATCAAGCCGGACAAGGCGATGAGCCTAGCCTCTCAGTCGAGCCTTTCATTATCAACGCTGGTGCTGCTTGCGACCACTCGGAGGCAACGGGCTCCTGGTTATATGCAGCGTTGCCAGCCCC
>DATNQS010000538.1:0-5848 GCA_036703925.1 Candidatus Sericytochromatia bacterium | reverse complement strand
GAAAGCTTTGCTGGGCGAATGCTGGGTATGCGCCAGCCGAACGCGCGAGCCTGCTTCGTCGATCAGGTCAATTGCCTTATCGGGAAGGTAGCGATCGGTAATATAGCGATCGGACAGGGTCGCAGCAGCCACCAAAGCCGTATCTTCAATTTTGAACTTGTGGAACTGCTCGTAGCGATCGCGCAAGCCAAAGAGGATTTCGATCGTTTCAGTAACGCTGGGTGCGCCGACTGTCACAGGCTGAAAGCGACGTTCCAGAGCAGCATCGCGCTCAATATATTGGCGATATTCATCCAATGTGGTGGCACCCAGGCATTGCAGTTCACCGCGTGCTAGTGCTGGTTTCAGCATATTGGCAGCATCCATGCCACCCTCATTGCCACCCGCACCAACCAGGGTATGCACTTCATCAATCACCAGAATAATGTTGCCGCTGGTTTGCACTTCGCCAATGACTTTCTTCAAGCGCTCTTCAAAGTCGCCCCGAAAGCGTGTGCCAGAGATGAGCGCACCCATATCCAGACTAACCACCTGCTTGCCTTCGAGGTTTGCGGGTACGTCGCGGTTAACGATGCGTTGGGCGAGTCCTTCGGCGATCGCAGTTTTGCCGACGCCGGGTTCCCCAATCAACAGTGGATTATTCTTGGTGCGGCGACCCAGAATTTGCACCACGCGCTCAATTTCAGTTTGGCGACCGACAACTGGATCGAGCTTACCTTCAGCAGCGAGCTTAGTCAGGTCTGTACTAAATTCTTCTAGGGTTGGGGTTTTCGCGTTGCTATGGGCACCGGCTGTTTCTCGTCTACCACCCACAGCGGCGGCTACAGCTTCGCCTGTTGTCTGTGACCCGATCGCTTGCAGCAGGTTCTCTTGAATGGCGATCGGTTCAACATTAAGGCGTTGCAGCACTTTAATGGCAACCGTTTCATTGCCTTGCGTCAGCGCTAGGAGCAAATGTTCAGGACTCACATGGTTTTGCCCAAACTCTTGCCCTAATCGCGTCGCTTCGGCAAACATCCGCTTTACTCGCGGTGTAAAGGGCAGTTCAGCCGGAAGGGTGCCCGTCCCACGACCGGTGATTTTTTCACACTCAAAGCGAGCGGCTGCTAGTGTTACGCCTGATTTCGTCAATAGTTGAGCGGCAAGGCTCGTGCCCTCACGCACAATGCCTAACAATACTTGCTCTGTCCCGACAAGGTTATGCCCTTGCCGACGCGCTTCTTCCTGGGACAGCATGACCGCTCGAATGGCTTTTTCTGTAAACAGTTCAAACATGATTGGTTCTCCTACCACGCCGTTTGTAACGATGGAAACAACTGACAGATTCAGAGGCAGTGGTTAGAAGTCCATCGCTGTCATCTAACTTCTTCAGTTGCAGTGAATCAAATCTGGGGTTCGGCTCCCCTTAAGACCGTATGTAGTTTCGTGAACCGATGTATTGCTACTGTATCGCTAGCGACCAGGTGGCAGCAGTAGGGAAAGCCGTATGTACTGGGCGGTTTTTGGGATTAAGGAGAGAGGAGAGAGTAGGGAGGGAAGAGGAGGGAGGGAAGAGGAGGGAGAGAAGATGACAGAGTTGGCTTGTGTGGTGTGTGATGTCGGTATACTCGGTGTGGCGGATGTGCGATTGCTCATGGGCGATCGTTCAAGCAGCCGCTTCGATCACTTCCCGGTTGACTCTGTAAAGCGATTTTTGGCGTTGCTAAACCCAGGGATGAATCGCCCTCATCCCCGACCCTTCTCCTCAGGGAGAAGGGCGCTAGAACTCCTGTTCCCTCTCCTTTGGGGAGAGGGCTAGGGTGAGGGTAAATCGAACATTCATACATCAATTCAGCAACGCCCGATTTTTCAGTTCGCGGGTTGCGATCGCGTTGTCGCCTTTTTTGCTTCTGGCTACTATCTTCTGACCACTGGCTCCTGCTGTATGTCTAAACTCACCCTCTATGCCTAACCAAAGTCGCCTCATTAGTATGGTGTTGTCTCCGGCAGTGAGGCTTTGGCTACGATCGCAGCTTGAACACGTAGAAGACCTGCAACTGAACATTGAGGCGGGCGATCGACAGCTTTTGTCTGGCTGTATCAGTCGGGTAGTGGTTTCGGCTCGCAATGCTGTCTACCGAGGTTTGCATCTGAGTCAGGTGAGCCTGGTAGGAGAGCAGATTCGTACAAATTTGGCTCAGGTGGTGCGTGGTAAACCGCTGCGGCTACTCAAAGCGTTTCCGATCGCGGGGAATGTGCTGCTGTATGAAGCGGATTTGAACAGGTCGCTACAGGCACCGCTATTAGCGCAGGGTGTGATTGAATTTTTGCTGACCTTGCTGCGAGCGGATGGCGAGTCAGATGGAGAGAACGACGAGTTAGCGCAACGCACACCGCAAGAAATTCGGTTGCAAGACCCGAAAGTCATACTGGGCGATGGGCTGGTTACACTGTCAGCCACGTTAGCTACCGTCAGCGGTCAGCCAACCAGTGTGGTCATTCGCACCGGGCTACGGTTAAGCAATGGCAACCAACTACACCTCGATCGTCCCCATTTGCTTCCCCACGCAAACGCCCGTCAAGGGTTTCCCCTCCGCGATTTGGATGGATTCGCCTTTGATCTTGGCTCTGAGGTGGCGCTGCAAACACTCAGCCTGCAAGCAGGGCAGATTAGCTGTCAAGGGCAAATTATGGTGACACCGGAGGAAGGGGCAGGAGAAAAGTTGAACGAAGGGGTGAAGGACTAAAGGATAAAGGATAAAAGTTGGAAGTTAGCGTTTATGGCTTCTGGCTCCGCTTCTCTCTCACTTCACTGCGCTAGCAACGGCAACACCAAAATCACAAAGTAGTACACTAGGGGAGCCGTAAATACGTAGCTGTCCGCGCGGTCGAGGATGCCACCGTGTCCGGGAATGAGCTGCCCAGAGTCTTTTACGCCCGCGTCACGCTTCATCATCGATTCGGTCAGGTCGCCAAGCAAGCTAGCAATACCGATGAGTAAGCCCAGTGCTGCACCAGTGAGGGGCCAGCCCGACCAGCGCAGATACCAGGAGCCTGCGATCGCCACTGCAATACTACCTAAGACCCCAAACACGGCACCTTCAACAGTCTTTTTGGGGCTGATGTTGGAGAGGCGCGTGCGTCCAAAAAACTTGCCAAAAATGTAAGCGCCAATATCGGCTGCCCAAATACAGCTAAAGGCGAGCAGTGTGTTAGTCAAGCCCTGAGGCATGGCGTGCAGGTCAGTCCAAGAGTGCGGTAGGTAGCCATCTAGCGGTAGATTGCTGACAGCCCCCTGCCCCAGCGATCGTAGCCGCACCCAGTAACTTGGCAAATAGCCACCATAGAACAAGCCCAGGATGGACGTTGAAATATCAGCGATCGTCGCGAGTTTGGGTTGAAATAACAGGTAGAAGCAGATAAACGTACCAGCTACCGGAAAGACCGCATCGGCAAGCGTTGGGGAGACGGTTGAAATCACGAGTAGCGCTTGACTGACAACTAGCGTTGTTTTGGCAGCAGGTGCAATGCCCTTGGCATGAACGAGCTGAAAGTATTCCAACTGCCCTAGATAAATGAGGATGCCAAACCCGATCGTAAAATACCAACCACCCAGCACAATCATGCTGAGTGCCAGAACGATCGCGACAATGCCGCTCAAAATGCGGGGCAACGGTATCGCACTGGTCGCTTTCGGCTGGCTTTCTTTGGACGGCGATTGGGCTGAACGATCCAACGTCATTAATGAAACCCCATTTAAGAGCGACAAAACTTCAGCGTGACAAAACGGGATGCTGCCAGGACTTAGCGGCTGAGACTAACGTTCCTCTGCTAATGAAACTATCTCTACTAACTAGGCTAGATACTGCTCAAAGCATTGCCGCAAACATCAAGAGGTATTTTTACCTGCTACCGTAGCGCCACCGCATAACCAGAAGCCCAGGTTAGTGAAAGATTAAGAAGGTTAAGATACCTTTGGAACACTCTAGCTGAATCTAGCGTGCTCTCAGACTATATCTTTAACGCTTTTAGCTGCTTACTACAGAATATTGGTCAATGCCAGCGGTTACAGTGCCTTGACGTTGCGATCGCGATCGCTTAACGTCTCATTGCTGGTCAACCAAACTTGAGCGCGACTGCCCCACCACTCGTCCACACGTCTAGTCTAACTTTTCCCCACTCAGGACAAAAATGGGATCGATCGCGGCAAACGTCTGGTTAAGCCCCCGTTTCTCCAGACGATTCACGGCTGATTGCACCACTTCAATCTGACGCACTTGAAGCTCCGCAAAACTTTCTGAAACCTGATAAAGACCTTCTAGAGTAGCTGCGGTTGCCACAATGCGCCCCTGCGGTTCCAACTGCTGCCAGGTAGCGTTCAAGATGGCTTTAATCGAGCGCCCGCCTTCAATGCAAACTCGATCGGGAGCCTGCTTGAGCATACTTAAACAGTCAGGTGCGCTGCCCTCAATCACCTCTACATTGTCAACACCAAAGCGATCGCAGTTCCGCCGAATGAGATTTGCCACTTCTTCATCGCGCTCGATCGCGATAATCCGTCCTTTCGGACACAGCAAGCCCGCCTCGACTGAAATGGTGCCTGTGCCTGCGCCAATATCCCACAGAACTGAGTCTACCTTAAGGCGCAAGGAGGAAAGCATGAGCAGTCGCACTTCACGCGGACTCATGGGAATACCAGGCAGCCGCTCGAACAGGTCGTCGGGAATGCCAGGAGTAGCGTAAGGCCAGAGAGGGGAAGGCATGGGGAGGGGTAAGGGATGAGGTTGAGGGATAAAAATTGGTGTGTGCGATCGCAAAAGCAGCCAGGTTGAGTCTGTCCCAAGCCTATCGGATCACCTTGAATCCTGCTGTCCCGAACGTTACCTCAAATAGCTCGGCTATTAAACAAGCACGATCACCTGCATAGGTCGCTTGAGACCTACTTCACGACCTTTAACGTTTCCAGGGTCAAGTCAGCACAGCCGCTCATTGTACCGCCCAGCGCGAGGATGGCTTGCAAATGGGCGATCGCTGCTGCTGAAACCACCTCCCCTGGCATTAAAACGGGAATCCCTGGCGGATAGGGGCAAACCAGTTCAGCGCTGATGCGATTAACCGTCTGGGCGATCGACAGGGTTTCACTGGCAGCAAAAAAGGCGGCGCGAGGGGAGAGGGCTGAAGGCTGAAAGCTGAAGGCTGAAGGCTGAAGGCTGAAGGCTGAAGGCTGTTGCGTCTCTGTGGTTCCTGCATACATCGCTGCTAAGGTCTCGAAGGACTGCACCAGTGACTCAATGTCCTCTCTGGTATTACCCAAACTGATAATAAAGGTCAAATGCTGAAGCGATGGTAATTCGGCAGTGACACCAAGTTGCTCGTTGAGGATTGCGTCAGCCGAGAAGCCGTCGATGCCTAGACCTGAAACAGTGACAGTCAGGCGAGTGCGATCGAGTGCCATAAAACCAGCGCTCCCTGCCTGTTCTGGTTGCAGCGTGGAGAGTCTGGGAATCTGATTGAGGCGCGATCGTGCCTCATCTGCCAGTTGCAGCGTCTGTTCTAGCAAGAGTTTTCCTTGCGTTGCCATTTGGTAACGTGCCGCATCCAGGGAAGCCAGCAACAGATAGCTAGGGCTGGTAGACTGCACAAGCTGGAGTGCCTTGCTGATGCGATCGCCATCGACACGATCGCCCCTTGTATGCAGCATTGCCGACTGGGTCATGGCAGACAGCACTTTATGAGTAGACTGCACCGCTAAATCGGCTCCAGCGGCGAGGGCGGCGATCGGTAGCGCTGGATGAAAGGCAAAATGGGCACCATGCGCTTCATCCACCAGCAGGGGAATGTTGTGCTGATGGGCAAGGTGGGCGATCGC
>DATNQS010000537.1:0-4740 GCA_036703925.1 Candidatus Sericytochromatia bacterium | reverse complement strand
GACAGCAAGGTGGGCACCATGAGCACGCCGAACCAGCCGATGTACAGGCGGTTGTCGGTGCTGGTCACCCAGTTGCAAAACTGCTCCCATACGTTGACGCTCTCGCGTCTTTGTAAGGTTGTCGTCATGATGGAAATAAGTGCTTGATTTACGTCTTTGGGTAGGTTTCCCTACCTGTATGCAGTGTAAAACGAATATTGCTTTTTGTAAACAAGATGATGCGGTAAGTTACACGTCTGGATGCAGCAATGCCCCTTAGGCTTTATTCAGTAGGGGCTACAGCCCCGTCAGGGTTTGTTAAGCCTTCGTCTACTTTTATGAGAAGGGCTAAACGTGTGGCAGCGATCGCCCTGCTGCTTTCCGTTGCTCTTAGCCGCTTTGATGGCTGTAGCTATCTTTAGTAAGGCGGTTACTACTTGGTTAAGCCTTGCTTCATTTTGTTGAGGGCTTGCTCAATGTCTAGCTCTAGAAAGCGATCAAGTGCCAGGTAGACCCAGTGATAAGACCGCTGAGTATCCTGAAAGGTCTTCTGAAAGCCCAACGCTAAACGTAGATCTTCATACAAGGGATGCAGGATCAGTGAGTAAATGTCGCAGAGATTAGGAAAATCTTGCTGCATCTCTACCAGGGTGTTGCGGCTGTCTTCAAGCAGCAGAGAGATATTCTTGCTTTGCAGATAGGGCGTATCAATGACCCAGGAGCGGATGTAAACAGATGTGCAGTGTTCATCGCCTGCGGCAGCCATTTTAAAGGGATCAACTTCAACATCGGATGAGAGATAGAAGCTTTTACTTGGCGGTTGGAAGAAATAAACCTCAGACTCGCTGGTAACCGGATAGAGCACAGAGATACCGATCGGATTCATATTGTCAGAACGACGTAAGACCCTCAAGCCTTTAGGATATTGCCGTGCCCAACTGCGTAGAGCCTGAGCAATTTTGTGAGAGGCTTTGGCTACGTCTTTCATTAGCTCTGCATATGTGCGAGCGATCAGGTTCGCGATCGGAATTGTGTCTGTGCGAGGGTTGAAAGCATCGGCAATGATTGTGACGGCTATTTCTGGCTGGATGGGCGTTTCTAGTTCGGGAAGGGAGCGAATCTGAAGACAGAGCGTTTGTCCGTCAAACCGTTTTTCGAGTAGACCCAGCGCCACAAAGCGATCGATCATCATGCCTGCGGCGCGATCGCTGCCACGCTCCTGGTTGCTATAGAACAAGTCTGCGGCTTCTCGATGGGTGCAGGCGATCGAACCTTCTGTAGAGCGCAATTGGCTCAACGGCTGCGATAGCTGTAGTCCCAACTGTTGTTGTTGCTTTAGCAGCAAATAAGCCCAAAGGCGCACAAAGTATTCTGCTCGACGACGTGTTAGACCGCCACGCCCCATCAACATTGCTACATAAACACGTTGCTGCGCCAGAGGAAAAAACTGATCAAGCGACTCAGGCTCTAAAGGTTGACTGACACGGGGCATGGCTTTCAGGGAACTCATTTA
The DNA here is from genome assembly GCA_036703925.1 of Candidatus Sericytochromatia bacterium. Lineage (GTDB taxonomy): Bacteria > Cyanobacteriota > Cyanobacteriia > Leptolyngbyales > Leptolyngbyaceae > Stenomitos. The sequence continues at coordinate 3,248 of DATNQS010000537.1, read as the reverse complement.
TTTACAGGGAAGAAGCGGCTTAAGAGATGGAGCATTGAGGCGATCGCTGGCTGAAGCAGTAACTAAAGTCCGTAGCGACCCAAGCGGCAGCAATGCAAAGTACCCGAATGGGTGAGTACTTTTAGACTTGCTGCACCGAGAATGATGACAACAGCGGTACGGAATCTGAACGTCTTTGCTGAAGCTAAAGGGTTGGCAGCCGAGGACAAGTTAGAAAATCAGGTTCGACTATTTGAAGCAACAAACTTGCTGCATCCAGATACTTCCAGTGACAAGATGCTGAGCGTTGAGTGTAATAAAGCGAAGCTTGAAGACAGTTACAACCGCTTCTAAGAAGACAAAGTAGCAGCAGAACCATGTTCATTATTCGTTGGAGATGCCTAGTTCCCTCAAATTGAACTCATTATTGACCAATTAGACCGCGACTACAATCCGGAATTGGAAAAACTTCACCCTGTTTCAGGGTTATTCACCCTTCTTCACCAAGCCTAAGTAAAATTCGCGCCCCTGGTGCGGCTTACGGTCTTCTCATTGCATCTTCATAAACGAAGCAAGCACACTATCAGCATCGTTTGTGGAGTCTGATCTATGAAAGCCCCCGTAGTGTTTGCCCCTCTAGAAGCGCCACCCCTTGGTACCTTGTTTCGTCCCTATGCTGCCGAAAAGGCGAGCCAGTCAGCAGCGTCCCGCCGCGTTAGAAAGGTCTCTAGCCAATTGCCACAGAACAACGCACAATCCAGTGATGCATCGGCTCTCAACCTGATTCAGAGTAGTTTGCTGGAATCGCTGCACCAAGGCGTCATTGTCACATCTTGTAGCTTGAAGCCGCTTTATTGGAATGCAAGAGCACGGCAGTTGTGCCAGCATCTAGCAGGCGGTGACGTTCAACCACTCGAATTACCAGCAGCAGTGGCTGAAGTGTGCCGTCGGTTAATGCGACATGACCGTTTGAGCGAACTTCCCCTGATCCTGGAGTGCCAGACAACGACTGGGCAAACCATCCGTATGAATGCTCGTTGGCTCCATCTCGCCGACGATCGGGGCACGCAGCAGCCCTACATCCTGATACTGCTGGAAAACTGCAACGACTTGCTGCAAGAAGAAGTGCGGATTGAGCGTAAGAAATATGACCTGACAGAGCGTGAAGCAGAAGTCTGGATGCTACTACGACAAGAGTATAGCTATCAAGACGTTGCCAAGCTGCTTCAAATCAGCCTCAACACAGTCAAGACACACGTTAAAAATGTCTACGCTAAGAAGCGCAGTTGTCAGGGGCGCGAAAAGTTCTGGTGCGGTGAGTAAGCGCAGCCTTAGTTGGGAGTCAGGATACGGAAAGCGGAAATAGAAAAAGCTTCAGCTCTAGTTTTGAGACTGAAGGGATGGGTCTATCTCTGCCATCAAATGAATATGGAGATAAATGCAATGCGACTTGAGAAACGGTTAGCCTGGAAGCGACGGACTACAACTGCTCCAGAGTGTTTACTGCGCTATCGTGCGTCTGGTCGGTAGTCCTGACCTCTAACGTTGCGATCAAGCCTGCTGTGATGGATTTTGCGAAGACTGTGACGTATAGCCCTGCTTATACGCTAGTGCCGACCTATGAGTGCTTTAACCGTTGCAGCTACTGTAATTTTCGTGCTGACCCAGGCAAAAGTCCCTGGCTAACTCTGGCTGATGCAGAGGCACAATTACGATCGCTCCAACATCAGGGTGTCATCGAAATTTTGATCTTAAGTGGTGAAGTGCATCCCTATAGCGATCGGCGATCGCTGTGGTTTCAGCACATTTATGACCTTTGCGAACTGGCTCTGTCGCTGGGTTTTCTACCCCATACTAATGTAGGACCACTGAACCTGACTGAGATGGAGCGTCTCAAGACCGTCAATGTCTCGATGGGTTTAATGGTAGAGCAAGTCACCCCAACCCTACTACAGACGGTACATCGCCATGCGCCCAGTAAGCTGCCAGCACTACGCCTACAGCAGCTTGCACAAGCGGGCGAACTGCAAATTCCCTTTACTACTGGGCTGCTGCTCGGTATTGGTGAGACAGAGGCAGAACGCTGGCAGACACTGGAGGCGATCGCGCAATTGCACCAGCGCTGGGGGCACATTCAGGAAGTCATTTTACAGCCCTACAGCCCTGGAGAAACTGAAGCATGGGCAGGAGCCGCCTTTTCGCCACAGCAACTCCTCGAAACAATCACCCTTGCTCGACGCATTCTGCCGTCTGACATAGCGCTGCAAATTCCTCCCAATTTGGTGCCACGATCGCACCTGTTTGCCTGCCTGGTCGCTGGCGCACGCGATTTGGGCGGCATTGGACCACGCGATGAAGTGAACCCTGCCTATCCGCACCCGATTGATGTAGAACTAGCCAGCGATCTAAGCCAAGTTGGCTGGACGTTAGTGCCACGCTTGCCGATCTATCCGCACCATGACGCATGGTTAGCAAAAGAATTGAAAGACGCTGTAGAACGGTGGCGTGAGAGGCTTGAAGGTAAAAGATAGAAGGCAGAAGGCAGAAGGCAGAAGGCAGAAGGCAAAAGATAGAGGGGTGTTTGGCGGTTAAAATCGTGATGACACGCATGACGTCCGTCTATACAGACGAAGAGAAAGCGCGGGTTTTGCCATCTGTGGCGGCAGTTTATACCCCTTTGGGCATGGCTGCGCTAGTGTCCTCTAGCTGCTACTTCAGTTGACCAAGCTACGAGCATGTGGGCGTTCAAAGCATCTTTGTAGTCCCGACTTTTGCCTTTTACCGTTCTAATTCCTCACTCCTGTTTGATGGTTGCCCGATCGTTGGTTGCTAGAGGCAGTACCAGTCGGCTTAGGCTGCGGTTGTCCTCTAGGGTATATAGGTTCAGTTCACCACCAATTTGCTTCATGAGTGCCCGGCAGATGTGTAAGTGTTGCCCTAGGGGATGGTCGAGAGTTGAAGGGGCTAACAGGTCGAGCGATCGCCCGTTCTCCAATTCGGACAGCAACCGTGGCTCGATGACACCGCTATCAGTGAGTGAGAGTTCGAGCCAGTGGCTATCAATTTGACGGCACCAGATATCGATGCGTCCTCCAATAGCGGAGCGTTGGCAAGCAGCGAGCAGTAATTCATACAGCACCAGCTCAATCCTCGTGATGTCGCCCTCAAGAGTGAGATTGGTTTCATTGTGTACCTGCGTCCAGAGCTGCTGTTGCTTGATTATGTGATCGACTCGCCCCAGCGATCGCTTCAGTAAACTTACCAGCGAC
>DATNQS010000536.1:0-4180 GCA_036703925.1 Candidatus Sericytochromatia bacterium | reverse complement strand
TGCGCCAGAAAAGCTCGTCGTTCTGCCTGTGGGTCACTCACTAAAATAGCCTGTGGTGCGTAAACACCACGATCGACAAGACGGGATAATAGAGCTTCCCCCATTACCCCGCCACCAATCAGACCAAGTTTAATAGACAATTTAACGTCTCCGTTGAGCTGTCAGCAATGAGCAGTCAGCCGTCAGCAAAACGCAATTGAACGCTGATAGCTGAACACTAGCAGCTTTTACTGTGCCATTCTCATTGGCTCGTTCGCCCAGGCTGGCGCAGGTGCTGCTTGACGCGGAGCGCGTGCTTGAGGCTGCTGAGTTTGTGGCGCTTCGTAACCTGGAGCCCCTTGAGTGCTGACTTGAACACAGCTTGGGGTGAAGAGGAAAATGCTTTCGCCAATGCGCTCTTGATGACCATCGATCGCATAGGTGCCACCAGCCACAAAGTCAACCGCACGTTGCGCTTGATCAGGATCCATGATGGTGAGGTTAAGCACTACAGACTTGCGTTCGCGCAATGCCTGGATTGCTTGAGGCATTTCTTCAAAGGAGCGTGGTTCCATCACCACAACTTCGGAAACACCATTTACACCGGGCATACCAATAACATTGCCCATTGGTGCTGCGCTCATAGTGCCAATTTCAGTACCGAGTGGAGGACGATCGCGCAAGCGACTGGGGCGACGGGTGCGTGCATCTTCTTGCGGTGCAGCAGCGGGTTGCGCGTGCTCTTGCTGATAGAGATTTTGATACTCGTCTCCATCCATTTCGTCGTACTCGTATTCGTAGTCCATAGGTTCGTTAAATCCAACAAAGTCTCGTAGCTTGGTGAAGATGTTGCTCACTGTTTACGCTCCATCACGATCAGAGTTAATTGAGAAACGCATAACGACCGGAAAAGCAGGGATCATGCTAAATCTAGCCCGTAATATTAGAGGTATCGAAAAGGGAATCGCCTCTTGAACCTCTTACTAAAAGCCCCATTAATGAAGGCTCATACCCACAAACAAATAGCTTAAACGCCCTGCCTGCTTTGACCGAATTGAATGAATAGTATACATCCAGATCCCGAAATCCAAACATACTACCAAAAGTTTTTTCGATCAGGATGTTTAAATCGTTGACGTGAGATGGAAACGATCGGTCTAGATCGCTCCCTTCAACAAGCCGTTAGACCCTAGGGAACAAGATACTCTATCTTTTGAAAATCGCTTCATTTTTTCTCAAACTTTTTGCGATCAATCCCAGCAGATCTAAAGCAGCTTTTTGGCTCCATCGGGCAACGGTTATGCGGGACGATCGCCAAAGAGAATGCGCCCCAAGCGAACCATCGTCGCCCCTGCCTGCACTGCAAAACGATAGTCATTCGACATTCCCATTGACAGCACTTGCATTTGAATGTGGGGTAAATTTTGCTGTCGGATTGTATTAGCGAGTGTTTGAATCTGTTGAAAGGCAGTCGTTGCTTCTGTAGACGTTAACCCATAGGGAAGAATTGTCATCAATCCTTGAATCCTAAGATCTTCACATTGATTTAAGATTGAAAGATCGTGCAGTAGCTCTGCCGCAGACCAACCATATTTTGTTGGATCTGGCAGCAGCTTTACCTGTAGCAAGGACTGCGGTTTTTGCGGTAGTGGTGCTGCTAACCGATTCAGTCGCTGCGCCAGCTTTAAATCGTCGATCGAGTGAATCCATTGAAAGCATTCCAACGCCTTTTGCGCTTTGTTGCTTTGCAGATGCCCAATCAAATGCCAGGTTATATCCGTGAGATCGTGCAGTTGAGCCTGTTTTGCCTCTGCTTCCTGCACTCGATTTTCGGCAAAATCTCGCACTCCAGCATCATACGCAGCTCGCATTGACTCGATCGAAACCTGCTTGGTGACTGCAAGTAGCCGCACCGAATCTGGCAGCGTTTGACGAATCTGGTGAATGCGCTCTGCGATTGTACCGCTAAGTTGAGAAAACGCTGTCATTGAAATGTTTGTTTATAAATCACCTGAAGCTGATTGTAATCCTGCTGTTGCCCTTGACGACGCAACATTCGCATCCGGTTTTCGACCAGAATGCGGGCATCCGTGCGGGTAATAGACTCAAACTCTAACCCTTCATCGCCGTTGGCAACTAAAAAAAACAAGCGTTGTGCATAAAGCGTCGTAAACAACTCACGCGCTGTATCAATCAAACAGACTCTAAAAAGCAAGCCAAAATTCGGATGATTTAAGTAATCTTCGTTGCTCATTCAGGTCTAGGCGGACGATGGAGAGAATAGTACACCTTAATGTAGGTATGACATCACTTTACGTGATAACGATGCCTCTATCTCAGGCATAAGAATGATTTGAGATGAGAGGCAAAGGAGTAAGGAAGATACAGGGAAATGAGGAAAATACAGAGAAGGCAAGGGGAGCAAAGGAGGCAAGGGAGGATTTTGAGTTGGTTTTGACTACTAAATACCGACCATTTTGACCTTCAGCGTTCAGCCTTCAGCCGCCCTAAAGTTCCCAACCCCAGACCAAACGCGCACCCCATAGTCCGATTAGAGTGACGATCGCCAGCCAATCGACCCCTTTCAGGCGGAACTGATGCCATTGCACCTGATGTTCATTCGGGCTAGTAAAGCCTCGGACTTTCATCGCACTAGCAATTTGCTCTGCCCGCAACAGCAGGTTTTCGAGCAAGCGTTCGGCAACGGTCAACCAAACTTGCAGCGCCTGTCGCCAGCCCAGTTTACGCCAGTTAATCGCACGGGTGCTGACCGATCGCATCAAATTCTGCACTTCTTCAAGTACAAGGGGGATAAAGCGGAGCGAGAGCGTCAGTGTGAGGGCTACTTCGGTTACAGGTAAATTGAAGCGGCGTAAAGGAGACATCCAATCTTCGATCGCGGCTGTAATTTCTTCTGGCGCAGTAACAAGAAAAAAAAGATTGGTGCTGTAGATGAGCGTAAACAGGAGTGTGCTGTAGCGAATGGCTAAAGCAATCGAGCGCTTGGTGACGGTAAACCAGCGGCTTTTGAATACGACGTAGCGGTAGTCTGTAGGCTGAGGTAAGGCGGTAGGCGACGTACCCGCAGGTGGTGATGCAGACGGCTTGCCAACAGCCAGCGGATTGTACCAGGGAAGGGGCGTAGAGGCGGGTGGCAGTTTGTTGGGCTGCTGGGCAAAGGCAAGCTCATCTACAGGCAAGCGGGGCTGATGCCGTGTTTTTAGCCCATCGGGTAACACAGTGGTTAAGGCAAACACCATAAAACTTAGCGTCAACAGCCAGCCCATCTGCTGTCGCCATACCCGCAACGGAATCAGGGCTAGAACAGTAAGGACAATGAGCAATGCCGCCAAAAGCACCCGCCAAAAGGCATTTGCCAGCAGCGGTGCCGCCAGGAAAGTCATCAACCATGCCAGCTTCAGTCGGGGATCAAGCCGATGCAGCCAGGTAATCGGTTGTTCAAGGTATAGCCCCAGGGGCAGAGAGCGGAGGAGATCCATGAAGAAGGCAAACGATAGAAGGCAAACGGTAAAAGTATATGAGCAGGGTAAAAGGCAAAAGTACTACCTTGTTGTTTTACTTTTGCTAGAGACGATGATTTTAGAAAGAATGCGAATTAATTCGTCTGCTTCAGTATAGAGAGGCTTAAGCGTGTCTTCTGGAAGAATATCTGTCGCTGCAAGAAGTTTGAGCTAGTAATGAGACTCACGCGCCTCCTTGAGAGCGATCGCGTTCTTGCTAATAAAATCGGCTCTACTCTGTCCCGCTTGAGCTTCCTGAATATTTGCTCCGATCGATGTCGCCGATCGCAGTAGTTGATTAGCAAGGGTACGGCTCACTCCGGGTTTCTGATCTAAACGCTGACATAGCTTCACAATCCTTACTGCAAAGCTAAACGTTCGTCCACAGATATCTCTAGGCTTCTCAGACCCATTCTCTACAACTACCATGCCCAAATTGTGATTTCTACTTGCTATACCCCCTCATCATTCCCATCTTTCAATCCTTACTTTTGCCTTTTACCTTTTACCTTTTTACTTCTATCTTGTTGCTCGGTTTGCAGTGACGCGATCGCGATCGACTTCTCTTGTTTTCTTACCACGCCACAGGAGGCGAATCGGTGTGCCAACAAAGCCGAGCGATTTGCGAAACTGACCTTCAACGTAGCGGCGATAGTTATCGTTAAACAAAGCGGGATCAT
>DATNQS010000535.1:0-5023 GCA_036703925.1 Candidatus Sericytochromatia bacterium | reverse complement strand
AGGCGACTCATGACAGACGAGAGCAGGCGCATCCCTTGCTTCATTGCACCACCTCAGCTTGATTCTGTATCCGAGTGAAGGTAGCGCACCCTCACTTTTTTGCGTCTCCCTAAGTGTGAAGTTGCTTAAGTCATTTCACGAGGGGCTTACGGTAAGATAAGCCACAATGCTTGGAACCAATCAGAATGAATGACGCCGACTTGCGACATCTGCGCCGCTGTGTCGAACTGGCAACCGAGGCACTTGAATCTGGTAACGAGCCTTTCGGCTCCGTGCTGGTCGGTGCCGATGGCACAGTGCTGGCTGAGGACTATAACCGTGTGGCTTCTGGCGATCAAACCCAGCATCCTGAGTTTGCGCTGGCACGCTGGGCTGCAACCAACATGATGCCTGAAGCACGAGCTAGAGCCACCGTTTTCACTTCCGGTGAGCACTGCCCGATGTGTGCGGCGGCACATGGCTGGGTGGGACTGGGGCGCATCGTGTATGTCAGCTCCGCCGAGCAATTGGTCGCTTGGCTTGCCGCTCTGGGGGTGCCTGCCTCGCCTGTGCGAGCGCTGCCGATTCGAGAGATTGTTCCCGCTCTCGTGGTAGAGGGGCCGTCTCCTGAACTGGCGGAGCAGGTGCATGATTTGCACCGCCGCCGCCACCGTCCCTCTTCAGCAAGCGTGTAGCTTGGTGCTCCATCAGTAGCAGGGGTGAGCCATCTAGCATCACCCCTGGCAGCCTAGCTGAGGTCGTTGGGGTTGAGTTGAACTTAATCCCTACCAAGCCTTAGAAGCGGCTCGTGCACGTCACATGATCGAAGCATTCAAGCAGCTATAGGTGATTCGAGCTGGCATTGAGGGCACTATTTATCAAGAGGTGTGGGTCTTTGACTGGCGACAATGCCGCTCTAGCTTGGCTTGAGCAAAGTACACTTGCAGCTTGATTGCTGCTGTAACGCTCAAGCTGATGCGAATCATTGCTTGGAGAGAAGGTCTGCCTCTAGCGAGAACACAACCAGCTCACTTGGCAAGACTGGCGATAACAACTGGATCAAAGGCTGTCGATCGCGCCTTTTCTCTGGTCGATTTGTCAATAGTATTGTCTCCTGCTGCCCTCCCACTGCTGACTGATGACTGAGAAAGAAGGAATGCCATTGACTAAACCCTTGCCTTTCAAGCGGTTGACGCTTCGAGGGAAAACAATTCTCACCTTCTGTTTCATTCTGGCTGGTTTAACCAGTGTTGTTTATTTTGCTTCTTCAGCAATTTTACTAGGCAGCTTAAGGAGGGCAGAGGAGCAAAGCGCCCACCAATCGCTGCAAGGCGTACTAAACGTTCTTGCCAAAGATCAAGAAGCCTTCACGTCTCGCTACAGCGATTGGTCGGCTTGGGATGACACCTATACTTTTATTAAAGACCACGATAAGGCGTACATTAAATCCAATTTAGTGCCAGAGCAGCTTAAGAACTTAAAGGTTAACCTCGCGCTATTTTTAAATGCTGCCGGTCAAGTTGTCTATGGCACAGGCTTTGATCTCAGAACCAAGCAAGTAAAGCCGCTACCCAAAGGATTACCCCCTCAGTTCACAACCAATCTGCTCTTGGACTACCCCCTCACAAAAGGACCCTTGACGGGCATTCTCCAGTTAAAGGAAGGTCCTATGTTGGTCACTTGCCAACCAATTCTGACCTCAGCCGGTCAAGGACAACCACGTGGAGTGCTCATCTTTGGGCGTTACATTAATGCTGATACCAGCGCCAACCTGACAAAGCTGACTGGCTTTTCGATCGAAATCCAACCGCTCAATCAAAGCACCTTGCCTGCTGATTACCAACAGGCTCGTCACGCGCTGTCTCCTCAAAAAAACATTTTTGTGCATCCGCTCAACGAAACAGTGCTCGTTGGCTATCTGCTGCTCATGGATGTTTACAATCAACCTGCTGCGATTTTACGGGTTGAACTACCCAGAGAAATCTATCAGCAGGGGCACCGCAGCCAGCAATCTCTGATGATCACGATACTCCTGCTCGGACTCATCTTTGGTGGAGTGAGCGTCCTTTTGCTAGAGCGCTTCGTTTTGGCTCGCCTAACTCAGTTAAATCAGGGTGTCAGCCAGATCCGGACTAAACGCGATTTATCATTACGGTTACCAGTAGCAGGGCAGGATGAAGTAGCGAACCTGACGCAAAATATCAATGAGATGCTAAAGGCTCTGGAAAAAGCTCAGTGGGAGGTGAGTGGGGCTTTAGAACAAATCACCCAAACAAATCAAGAATTGTGTCTTGTTGTGGAACAGTTGCAAGATGAGATTCTAGAGCGACAACGGGTAGAGGTGGCTCTGCGGCAGTCTGAGGAGCAGCTAAGAGAGCAGACGCGGCAATTGGAACAAACACTAATTGAACTGCGGCAAGCGCAACTTCAGTTAGTGCAGAGCGAGAAAATGTCAAGCTTAGGACAACTTGTGGCCGGTGTAGCGCACGAAATCAACAATCCGGTTAACTTTATCTATGGCAATCTTACCTATGCTACGGAGTATGTCCAGCAGTTGCTGCAATTACTGGAAGTCTATCAACATCAATATCCTCATCTCACACCTGGGATGGCATCTGCCCTGGAGCAAATTGATCTTGAATTCGTAGCTGTGGACTTACCCAAGGCACTGGCTTCGATGCGGGTTGGGGCAGAGCGCATTCGAGACATCATTAAATCGCTGCGTAGCTTCTCACGACTTGATGAAGCAGAAATCAAATCGGTTGATATTCATGAAGGTATTGATAGCACTCTATTAATTCTGCAAAGTCGCCTGAAAGCCAACGGGAATAATTCAGGTATTGTGGTTGTCAAGAATTACGGGCAGCTTCCTCAAGTAGAGTGCTATGCAGGGCAGCTTAATCAAGTCTTTATGAACATTTTGACGAATGCCATTGACGCGATCGAAGAAGCCAGAAATCGGCGAGCCGCGTCAAAGGGACAAGCAAACGAGGCGCTAGCCGCTCAAATAGCTGCTTGTCTAGCTTCAACTATTACGATTCACACTCAGTCTTCAGCTGCTGGCTGGGTTACTATTCGCATCAGTGACAACGGGTTGGGGATGCCAGAAGCGGTAAGAAAACATCTCTTCGATCCGTTCTTCACCACCAAAGCCGTTGGTCAAGGAACAGGGTTAGGTCTGTCTATCAGCCATCAAATTATTGTTGAGAAGCACCACGGCACGTTGGAATGTTACTCCACCCTTGGTAAAGGAACAGAATTTATCATTACTATCCCGATCAGTCTCAGCGCTAAAGCTGGCAAGGGTTAACTTTAAAGGGGGTTGATTCAGGATACATGTAGGCTTAGTTTTAGCAACGGCATCAGCAACGGACAAATAGTGGTCGTTAAGGTTCAAGTGCCATGTCCCAGGCTGCACTCAGGTGCTTGTCCGGATTGGGTGCAGCGCTAGCCGATGCAGGTTATCTGGCTCGGTCAACGGCTCTAGTAGCCTTAGTAGTTCAGGAATGGTACGAGCAGCCGCTGAATTTAACTCCGTTGACTGAATAGTTTTTGAGACGAGCCCCATGCTTAAGTTTCCCCTCCTTTTGAACGTATCCCTTCTTGGCTTGGCGACTATTGCCACTTTCAACCTTTCCGGTACACCGACGAGCGCGGCTCCCCAACTTGAAGCGATCGCTACCCGCTCTCAACCGATCCAAGTCTTTCTGCCCAAAAAGGCTGGGTCCCAACGGGATCTTAGCTATGTCGAACCTGTGTTGCGGCAGGCACAAACAGCCAGTGTGGCCCAGTTTGCAATCGCGCAAGTCATTGCAGGACCCACGCGCCAGGAACAACAGCGAGGCTTTACGGCTCCTATCACCTTACGAGGCACTTCTAACTGTGGCCAAGACTTTACGCTCGCCATTGTCTCCAATGTCGCCAGACTTCGGTTTTGTCGGCAGGTGCTTTCCGGTGGAGTGGGCGATGATGCCCGGATGACCAGTGCCCTCACGGCTACCCTCAAGCAATTTCCCACCATTCGCTCGGTCGTGCTGCTGGATCAAAACGGCAATTGTTTAGGTGATCTGAGTGGAGACAATCGCTGCCTGCGTCGTTAAAGGGTGCTTGGCCTCACTCCTCGAAACGGTAGACGCCACCTTGAGACGATGCAGTCTTAGCGGACTTTTTCGCCAGCTAGCCGCTGTTAAATTGCTCTTAGGTCAAGGCTTCTCGTGCTTTGCGGTGCTTTCGCCGTTAGCATGGCCCTCACTCACGCAGTGAGCTTGCCACCTAGGACTGTTTCAGAAAGCATACCTTTCAAGACGTAGCGATCAGCGTGTCTCAAGCCCTGTCTCAAAGAGTCTTGCTCACAAAGTCTTAGACCTTATGAAACAGCAAAAACTCTGGTATGACGCTCTTGAAATATACCGTGCCTGTTTGAGTAGGGGAAAAGAGCAAAGTAATTCTTGGCATGAGACTCGCAAATCTCGTTCTGGAATATACCTTTTCGGGGGGTATGCCAAGAACCCCAATAGCGACTTTAGTGGTTTCAAGTGGTTTACAGCGTAACCGAACAAGGCGTTGTAGGAGATAAGTAGCATTGGCTGCTGACTTGAAAATTCCCCCGCCGTTAAGGCTGAAACGCTTATGGAGTAGACGTTCTAGAAATGGCTTTTCAGTCTCAATGAGATGTACCAATTAGTCTCTAGGTTATTTGGTACAGCCATGAAGAACGACATAGCGGGGTTTGAGGCTCCTAAGTTCCAGAGGATTCAACTGGTACACGCTGATTGGGCAGCTTAACGGTACTTTCGGTTCGGATGAGACTCAAACCCCCTCTATGCGCCGAAAGAACTAGGACGGGAGCAAGCGTGTCATTCCTGATTAGAGCCTACTGCTGGGCTCTGCTGCACCTCATGCATGGCAGGAAATTAGTCGAAAGAAAAGCTAAAGGGTCCGAGCGAGATCGTCGTGGATTTGACACTGTCTTTAATCGTTTCTTCGATCAGGGGCATATCGGCAAACCGCACTGCAACCGGGGAGCTAAAGGTGATCTCACCCA
>DATNQS010000534.1:0-2946 GCA_036703925.1 Candidatus Sericytochromatia bacterium | reverse complement strand
TCGCAGTGCTGTTGCCACAAACCTCCAGCTACCGATCGATAGTACGGAGCGTTTGCAGCAGTTAGAAACGGCTCAACTGACATTAACGGCAGCGTTGCCTGCCTGCCAACGTCCCAGCGAGATTGTGCAGTTGCTCAAGCCCTATGATTTGTGGTTGCTAATATTGATTGCCGTGCGTAGTGAGCGATCGGCACAAGCACTGAGCAAGGCAGGTTTACCCCGTCGCAAAATTTGGCAGTATCTCACCCAATGGCTTGCCGTCAAACCGCTCCTGGACGGCAACGATCTCAAAGCCCTGGGCTATAAACCGAGTCCGCAGTTTAAAGCCATTCTAGAAGCATTAATTGCTGCCACGCTGGATGGCGTGCTTTCTAACCGTGCAGAGGCAGAAGCGTTTGTAGCAGAGCGGTTTGGTGAAGAATGAGGGTAAGGGATGCAGGATAAGTTTTGAGTTTTCTCATGCCTTCGGCTTTCTGCCTTCTGCCTCCTAGCTTCAGGTGAGTCGGAGGGGTTAGCATGGTCACGATCGTTGAGGTAGTGATGCCCATGAATTTAACTGCGGGTACACCGCTGCAAGACGGCAAATACGTACTCAACAACCTCCTCGGGCAGAGTGCGTGGGGTGTCACCTTCAAAGCGACTCAGACTCGTTTGAACCAGGCTGTAGTGCTAAAAACGCTGCGATCGCAGCTAGAGATGGATATAGCACCTTTAAGACAGTCGTTTTTAGAAGAAGCGCGGCGGTTTACGCAGTGCCAGCATCCTGGGTTAGTGAGAGTGCTGGATAGCTTTACCGAAGCGGGATTACCGTTCGTAGTCATGGATTACGTTGCTGGTCAGACATTAGCAGAGCTAGTGCGATCGCGAAAGCCATTACCAGAAGCGCAGGCTGTGCAATGTATCCGTCAAGCTAGTTCGGCACTCAGCGTTATCCATCGTCACGGCTTGCTCCATCGAGATATCAAGCCAGAAAATCTGGTGCGTCCTACAGGTGCTGCGTTTGTGGTATTGGTGGGCTTTAGCATCACGCACAGGGTTGCCCTGGCTGAGGTCGATCGCGCAGACTTTCTACTGGCAAACCCTTATGCAGCGATCGAGCTACAGCAAGCTGAGACATTGACTGCGGCGGCAGACATTTATGCCTTAGCGGCAACGCTGTACTTTTTGGTGACGCAGCACCTGCCGATCGCTGCCTCGCGCCGCCAGCAGATGCCCTTAGTCCCGCCGCGCCAAGTGCAACCCCATCTAAGCACTGCGATCGAACGCGCCATTCTCAGCGGTATGGCATTGAACGCGCAAGAGCGTCCACAGACGATCGCTGAATGGTTGGCGCTCCTGCCAGATAGCACCCCGCTACCAGCCGCACAAAGTGCCAATGGTGCTGGACAGCTTACTGCGGCGATCGACCTGCCTCACACTGCTAACGGTTCAGGTCGCACCACAGCTCCTCCGGCTCCAGCAGCACTCGCTAATCCAACGCATGCCACTACGCCTGCGCCTTCAGTACCAATGTCTACACCAGGCTTTGCTCCTGCACTGAAGAGCCGTTTGCCGAAAGCACTAGGGGCGACTGTCGCGATCGCGATCGCAGGAGGATTCGGTCTAGGGTTGGTCTTACGCTTCAGCGCCATCAATGGCATTGGTCCAACGCTCTTTCAGACTACGCAAGACTTTCCGCCCGTACAAAATTGGCCTCTCCAGGCAGCGCCTGAGGATTTGCTCACCACTCCGGTCTTACCAGAACCTGTGCCATTTCGCGACCAGGAACCCGATGAGCGTCCGCCAACCATCAGAGTTGCACCGGATCCAGAGCCAGTGGCACCCGCGCCTTCACCAACTGCAACGATCGAGGCAACGCCAGCGCCTGTTCCCAGTTCAGTTGAACCAGACATACAGCCATCACCGCAGCCTAGTCCAGCACCACAGACGGACCTGATTCCACGACCCCTTCCTTCAGGAGAGTACGCACCAGACCCGCTAGGCATACCATTAGAACAGGAGCGGTTGCCGCTGAGGCAGCCAAACCCAGGTATAGACCAAAAGCCTGACTAAGTGAAGGCTAACTCGTTGCTTGCACAACCTGTTCACGGTTTGTTCTCTTACGTTCAAGCTAGCAGTCTGTGAGATAAGCAAGCTATAATTCCGGTTAAATGCAGCAGTTTCATGGCGGAGAGTCCTCATGAGTAGTCCCTTCGATGCTTTCTATGTTGGTAGAGCGATCGCTGAAGCTGTTTATGAGCAAGCAGAGCGTGCTCTAACAAATTCGTTGAGCGATCTGGGTCGATTTGATGCTGAGCAACGGGAGCGTTTGCGGCAGTTTACAGAAGACGTACTGGCTCGTGCTCAACGGGATGCAGAGGCGGCAAAGCGGAGCCGTACCACAACTGCGATCGTACCCATTGGTCAACCAACTGACCTACAGGCAACAATTGACGAACTACGGGCAGAGGTCGCACAATTACGCTCAGAGCTGAAGCGCTATCGCAGCAGCAGCCAGGTTTAATCAGGCAAATCTTCCGTCACCGACTTTATACTCATCAACTTTTTTCTATCAATCCGTTACGTTCAGCTACATTAAAACAAAGCTTTAGGAATTCGAGTGTCTGTTTCTTCCCACGACTCCGACCCGTCAACGAAACCTGCGGAGCCTGTAACGGGTGCTAACCTGCACCTAGATCATACGGACTCTCCTGCTGGCTACCGAGTGCCAGTGTACCCATCTGACCAACATAATGATGGTCAGGATTTTTCAGTTACAGGTGTCGATCATACGACGCTAGACGAAGCCACCTTTGCAGAACAACTGTTAGACGAAACCGCTTCTGGGCATACCGTAACGGCGGAAGAAGCGGTAGCAGCACGCTACGAGCAGACTGCTAGAAAGTCCGCACGTGCATCTACGCAGAGCGATCGTCGTGCCAAGTCTAAACCCTACAGCGACAAAGC
>DATNQS010000533.1:0-6523 GCA_036703925.1 Candidatus Sericytochromatia bacterium | reverse complement strand
ATCGCTGTTGAGGTAGAAGTGATCAATGTCGCGCTGGGCAAGCCCATTGTAGGGGACGGAGGCGATCGCCGGATGTGCCTCGGTTAATGCCTTCTCTGCGGTCATCAGCTTTTCCAACAGATCTGAAATGGGAGCCTGGGGAGCTTTTTCAGCAAACTCACGTGCAAGGGGAGCCGTTGCTGCTGGGCTAAAGTCGGGGACATTTTCCTTGACTCCAAAGAAACTTGCTTCATACGCTGTCTTCAGTGCAAGTGCTAACCCAACCGGATCAACATCTGTGGTCGAGGTAATGCCCATCGTCTGGTCGTCATTCCACACACGCACAGTCACGCTAGAGCGATTGGAGGCTTTTACCTGATCGGGCTTGCCCTGATCAACTTTGGCACTGCTCTCATCCACAGTGGAGCCGTAAATGTCGAATTTGTGGATTCCTAGGCGATCGGCAGCTTCTTTTGCCTGTGTCGCTAGTTCATTGATGGTTGGCACGGCGATTCCTCAAACTTCTCTTAAAACTTTATGCTTTCTTCTCTAGTATGAGCGATCGCACTTGGTTCGGTAGCCCTGCCCAAGTTGACCATCAGGTATCCTCACTAAAGAGAACGGTGAAGCCTTCCTGAGCAAAGTGGTGATCTCTCGTCAGTGCTTCTGTAATTCCAAGCTGCCGCATCACCTGCATAGAAATACAGTCGGTCAAACTATACTCCTTGTCCAAGCGATTTGAGTACAGTTCCAATCCCGCTAAAAATGACTCTCGGCTCTGTGGAATGACTTGAACTCTACTGCTGCCAAGAATCTCCCGAACAATTTCAACCGTCTTCTGCCGCCTTCGAGAACCATAAGCTGCAAAGAAGGTGAGAACTTCAACAAGTACTTCATCAGTGGTAACAAGGTGAGCTTGCTTGAGTATCTCAGCAGCCTGCTGCACTCTGTCATGCCACTCATCCCGCTTGTTGGAAACAGCAACCCAGTAGAAAGTATCGGCAAAAATAAGCTTCATTGTTTACGCTTAGGCGTGCCGTAAATATAGTAATCGTGCTGTTCCGCTCCATCTGTCGGTAGTTTCTCTAGCTCCTCTTCAGGAATATCTTTTACCAAATCGTCGATAATCTCCCAGATTGGTCTGTCATTCGTTTGAGGCGATTCGTCAGCAGGCAGTTGCTCCAGGTAGTCTTTAGCTTTGATCTGAATCTTCGCTGTTACGTCTTCAAACGAGTTGCCTTGAACCTGAGAATCGACAATTTCAGGACTGTAGGCAGCATAGCCCTGCTCATTCTTCTCAATCACAATATTAATTCTGTTAGGCATATCGTAGTTACTCCTCAATTTTTAGAATCAAAATTGATTGCATCTCTCTTATCAATGCCTCTTCTTCCTGCTGCAATACTTCCAGACGACTCACAATTTTAGATAGCCGCTCTTGAACATCTTTTTGGCTAGTCAGCTCAGTTGATGAAAAGACATCAGCACGTTTGAGCGACTGAAAAGCACCTCTTGATAGTAATTGAGTTGCTTTTAGTGGTGCTTGTAAAAGGGCCAGCCAAGCTTGTTGAGTAAATTGAGCGATAGCCCCCAGCAAGCTCCAGCATAAAAAAAGTACTACAACAAGTAACGCAATCGACCATAAAGGATGAGCAATTATCCAAGACAGGATAGGATGCTCTGACATCCATGCCTTCATTGAAGTAGCAACAACATCATGAACACTACTTGAGATTACCCCACGCAGATGTTCTGCTTTTTGCACGCTTTCATTCAGTGCAAGCTTTGTCTTCTCGGCTGTTTGAGTCATAGAATCTGTCGCATTATGCAACCGATGAACAGCAATATCAGTCGTGCTATTTAATGCATCTGTTGACTGGACAGTCTTTTCTTTAAGTACGTTAGCTGCTTGGTTAGATGTCTTCGTAATTGTGTCAATAGCCCCACCCGTTGCTTCTAAAACAGACGTTTTAAGCTTTGTTGTGGCTTCATTTAATCCAGTTACAGATTGAGCCAGGTTCGTTGTCAAGCTACTGAGTGTTTGTCCAGCCTCTCCCGCCGAGTTCTCCAACTTATCGAGCGTAATTTTTGTCTCTGTAACTACAGAGCTTGCTGTTGTATCCATAAGGCTACCAGCGGTATTTTTAACACTCTGTATAGCTTGAGAAAAATCACTTTTCATAATTACTCTTCACGTCATTTAGTGAGCAATTACCTTTTGACCCGCTTTAGCAATACCTAAATAATTGCAAGCTGGCGCTAATATGCCTGCTGGCGGGAAAGCTACAGTGGCTACTCCATCGGCTGTATAACATATCGCTACCAGAAGTCCTGCTTGAATACTAGTCTTGAGAACACCGCAACCAATTTCATCAAGTCCATTACTTGGCTTATCCCAAAGGCATCTTTTCGCAAATTTTGAAGTCTGTTGAGCAGCAACTGTTATGTGTGATGGGAAAGCTTCAAATACTGAGTTTAAGGCAGTATAAGTTGAGGTCGGCTTTATAGCGCCATAATTACTTGAGACTGCTTAGGCTAGGCAGGTTAGCGAAACAATAGACAGAGCAATGGTAAAGACAAAGACTATCAATTTTTGTAGTATCTTGAAGCGCCTCGTTTTAGAAATCTAGCCAGTTGTGTCTGTCTCTAGCATTATTCCCGAAACAAAGAAAGGACTAACGAATAAAAAGTTGAAGCTTCTAACTTTCAACTCTTTACTTGCTAGCCCTTATCTCTCACTTCTTGCTCTACCGTCCGCCAACAGTGATGGAATCGACTTTGATGTGGGGTTGTCCGACGGTGACGTAGATACTGCCGCTGACGGAGCCGCAGAAGCCTGCTGCCAAATCTAAATCGTTGGAACACATGGAAATTTTGTTCATGATTTCCTTGGCTTCGCCGATCAGGGTTGCGCCTTTGAGCGGTTTGGTGATTTTGCCGTTTTCAATCAGGTAGGCTTCGTCCACCGAGAAGTTGAATTGTCCAGTGGCACCGACGCTGCCGCCGCCCATTTTTTTGCAGTAGATGCCTTTTTCAATGGAGGCAAACAGGTCTTCGTTGGTGAAGTCACCGGGGGCGATGTAGGTGTTGCGCATCCGGGAAGCGGCGGCATAAGTGTAGCTTTGGCGACGACCGCTGCCTGTGCGGGGATGTCCGGTGCGAATGGAACCTGCGCGATCGGCAATAAAATTCTTCAAAATCCCTTTTTCGATCAACAGAGTGCGTTGGGCTGGCATTCCTTCATCGTCCATGTCGATCGTGCCAAACGCATCAGATGATAGCCCTTCATCCCACGCGGTCAGGTTTTCATGGGCGATCTTTTCGCCTTTTTTATCCATGAAGGGGGTCGTGCGTTTCTCGATTTGAGTGGTTTCCAGCAAATGTCCGCAAGCTTCGTGGAAGATTACGCCACCGAACTTGTTTGCCATGATGATCGGGTAGGTGCCCGATTCTACATAGTCGGCGTAGAGCATTCTGCCAGCCGATTCGGCAACGCTTTCGGCAGTCGCAGTGTAGTCCCAGGTGCGAAGGAAGTTAGGATCGCTGGTGTTGCCTACACGTTCGCCAATAGAGGCACGGTTAGCACCATCAGCACAGAGCAGGTTGTAGCCAACGGATTGCGTCAGGCGAATGTCTCTAGCAAAGGTGCCATCGCTGGAGGCAACCAACACTTCTTGCCAATCGCGGAAGTAAACAGCACGACGAGATTGAACGTGAGTAGCTTTTTCCTTCAGCTTTGCATTGGCATCGAGCAACACTTCGCCCATTTCACGCATGGAGCTAGATTCTGAGAGCCAGGATTCTTTGCCACGTAGTACGGCGTAGTCGCGCAGAGGTTCCAGATTAATTTCAGGAATGTACGCTCCGGGTGAAGGCAACTGCAAGCCTAGAATCGAAAGCCCTTTTTCGAGGGCAGCTTTTAAGCCAGAGAAGGTCAGGTCGTTGGTGCTGACGTAGCAATCGGTTTGACCCCGAAAAACGCGGATACCAGCCCCAGTGGCAAGGCGCGGCGAAATGCTGGTGATGGCATCGTCTTCGGCGAGGCAGCTAATGTAGTTGACCCGCTCTAGAAAGAACTCGACGAAATCTGCGCCTGCTGCCCGTCCCAGTCCTAGCAAAGTTGATAGGGGCGATTCCCAGGTCGCATCGAAGCGATCGCGCGTGGAAGTGTATTCCAGGGTTGGCAGTTCTCTGGAGCGAAGAAGGGGAGTTGCAAGCATAGTGAGCCTCGGCTGCGATCTTGAAGCGGGTTAACGTATCAGAACTTCCATTCTAGAAGGTGTCAAGACTTCCATTTTGAAAGGTCTAAGACTTCTATTCTAGAAGGGCTACGGAAATTTTGTCGGCGCATTGAACAGCATGGGCACACTGGTGTTGTCTCTTATGTATAGGAAGCTAGCGACTTGAAAGCCTTAAACGAAACTCCATCCTGGCTCAAGTTTGCTGCAATTGCGCTTCTAGCACTTTCTGTCGCTTGCCAACGTTACTCAACGAATGCGGCTGACCCGACTGCTACGCCAAGCGTTGCCATAGCGTCTCCTCGGGTAATAGCACCGCCAGCAACCGCCCTTCCCGTTCAGCCAAACAAGACTGCCAACAGCGCTCAATTGGTGGATCTGCGTTCGGTTGATCCTGCGATTCGTCTGGATCTGCGTTATGCCACAACCAATAACTTTATGCGGCGACGACTTTACAAACAGCCGCGCTGCCTGCTAAGAGCGATCGTCGCCGAGCAGCTAGCGGCGGTGCAGAAAGACCTGGAAACAGACGGCTTGGGGCTGAAAATGTATGACTGCTACCGCCCACTCTCGGTGCAAAAGCAAATGTGGAAACTCTTCCCAGACGATCGCTATGTTGCTGACCCTGCCACAGGTTCTCGGCATAATCGTGGGTCTGCGGTGGATGTGACGCTGGTCGATCGTACGGGGAAAGAACTTACCATGCCCACTGGCTTCGACGACTTTACTGAGCAAGCAGCCACAAACTACAACGGTGCCAGCGCTCAGGCAAAGCAAAACCGCCAGCGGCTAAAAGATGCCATGACGAAGCATGGATTTACACCCTTACAGACAGAATGGTGGCACTTTGATGCAGCAAGGTGGACACAATTTCCAGTGCTAGATGTCCCGCTAGAAGCGGTGCTCTAAAGGCGATTCAGCAACCTCTCATGGCTCTACACTGATCGAGGAGCAAGCGCTTATCTCTGATGAAAATGCTGGAGCATCTAAACAGCCGCATCGGCAAAACCGAGCTAGCAGACTTACTTGAGCATCGATCCACTAGGCACCGATCGTCTTTGTTAGTGTACGGCTCACTTTGGCAGGGCTAAGGACGGTGTTGCCATCCCGATAGCCCACAAAACGGACATAGACCAACTCTCCAGCTTCAATATCAGGTGTATCGGGCTGGTGAAGCGTTGGATCGTATGCGACCTGTTCCCACACTGCACCAATTTGCTCATACCCCCAGCTATGCACTAGGCTTTCTAGCGGTACAAACATTGGCACGACATTTTTGGCAGGTAAATCGGGGCGTGTCTCAATGATTTTGTTGACGCTCGGATAGTGGGTAAATAGCACCTGTAGCTGCTTGAAGAGTGAGTGACGCAGCGTGGTTGTAAGTGTTACTTCCTGCTGTTGCAGTGCTTGTTGCAGCCGTAAGCATTCTTGTGAGAGCCGATCGTTCTCTTGCTGGAGTGCGGCTTGCTGTTGGAGCGCTTCGCTCATCGAAGTTTCTGGTAGCGACGGTTCCGCCTGCGGCTGGGGGGGCTGCATTACCTGGTCAGTGCGTTGCCGTAATGCCTGCAAGCGGAGGTTCTCTTGCATCAATTCTGTTTTGAGCTGCAATTCCTGCTCGAGTCTTTGGTAGTCTCGCTTTAAGCGATTGCGCTCGGCATCCAACTTACCGTTACTTTTGGAGCCAGCATCGACCAACTTGACGATCGCCAGAATAAAGACAAACTCGACCAGAAAACCAAACCAGAAAAGGTTGGTACTGTCTTCCACTCGCCTGTCCCCCTTAATCCAATAACGCGATCGTTTCAGTTAGACTTACCACCCACTATTTTGGCTCATGCTACCCGTTCTAGAACCGTCGCAAAGGTCGCTTTTTGTTACGTAAAACGCCAAAGCTGTAAGGTACAAGCCCATTTCAATAATTTATCTAGGGTTTAAGAAAAAATCTCTGGCTCTCGCTGCTACCAGGTCAGAAAACCAGAGATTCATAGATTTGTAGAAAGCAGCGTGCTTCTCAAGGCTTTATCACGTGTGCAAAAGCGCTACTGCACGCGATTGAGATTCGGTGCTTTGAGGAATTCTGGCTTGAACGCCTGAAGAATCGTCTCCGTCGGTGCCTTTTGGGCCAGAGACGGCACTTGTTCGCGGAGCCGAGCCGTTAGCTGCTGCGTCTTCACATCGTAAATCTGCGTGAGCAGCTTGGGATAAAGCCCAATTCCAATGATCGGCACCAACAGCGCTGAGATAATAAACACCTCGCGGGGTTCCGCATCCATCAACTGCTCGTGGGATGTGAGCGTCTTGTTTTC